>CBJLQC010000031.1:0-11435 GCA_966424955.1 uncultured bacterium
GAGTCGACGTGCTGTTGCGCGAACTCGCTACGGTGCGTCCCCTCGTGTCGCGCCATGTGGAATACAGCGCCGCTACGCGCAGCGAACTCGCGGTCTTCGACGCCGCGGCAACGATACATGCACGTTACGGTCCGCAGGCATTGCCCAACTATGTCATTTCGAAAACCGAAGGCCTGAGCGACATGCTCGAAGTCGCGCTTTTGCTCAAGGAATGCGGCCTGCTCGTCCCTGGATCGCAGCCGGCATCCGCCATCAACATCGTGATCCAGGTCAGCCGCCTGTCGGACGGTACCCGCAAGGTTACCTCGATCTCCGAGTTGACCGGCATGGAAGGCGACGTCATTACCATGCAGGAGATTTTCGTCTTCGAGCGCCAGGGCATGACGCCGGAAGGCGACGTGATCGGCCGCTTCCGGCCGACCGGTATCCGGCCCAAGGCCGCGGACCGGCTGCAGGCATACGGCGTCAAGCTGGGCGAAATGCTGTTCAGCGACTCGCTGCAACCGGCGGAAGGCGGGAGGTTCGTCCCATGACCTCGTGGATGCCCGCGATCCTCGCGTTCGTGGCCGTCTCGTTCGGCGTCATTGCGCTGGCGCTGCTCACCGAGGGCATACGCACCATGAAGCGGCGCAGCGACATGCAGAAGCGGCTCGGCAAGGCAATCGAAAACCTGAACGAGCAAAGCATGGTCGAGCGCTCGCTGCTCGACCCGGCCGAGGCGCGTGCCCGCGAGCTGGCCGCGCTGGCCGCGCGCATACCGCTGATCGCGCCTACCTCCGCGCTATTGCTGCAGTCGGGCTTGAGCCTGAGCCCGGGCACCTTCCTGATGCTCATCGTCGGGTTCGGCGTGGCCGGCGGCATCCTGGGCACTGCGTCCGGGTTCCCGCTGCCGATTGCGCTGCTGCTGGCATTCGTGGCGGGCGCGTTGCCCTACCTCTTTGTGCGCCGCAAGCGCACGGTGCGCCTGCGCAAGTTCGAAGATCTGCTGCCCGAAGCCATTGACTACCTGTCACGCGCGATCCGCGCGGGCCACCCGCTCAGCGCGGGGATTCAGATGGTCTCCGAGGAGCTGGCCGACCCGCTGGGTGGCGAGTTCCGCAAGATGTTCGATCAGCAGCGGTTCGGCGTGCCGTTCGAGGAAGCGCTGCTGGCCATGTGCGACCGCATCGAGCTGGTCGACATCCGGATTTTCGCGACTTCCATCATCGTACAGCGCGAAGTGGGCGGCGCCAGCTTCGGCGAGGTGCTGGACAACATGGCGCACACGATCCGCACCCGGTTCGCCATCCGGCGTGAGATCAACGTATACACGGCACAGGGCCGCATGAGCGGGATGGTCGTCGGCCTCATGCCGTTCGTGGTAGCCGTCGCCATCTACCTGCAGGATCCCAACTACGTGAACATGCTGTTCGACCATCCGATCGGACGCATGATGGCGGTGGTAGGTATCGTGTTGCAGGTGATTGGCTTCTTCTGGATTCGCAAGATCGTGAACGTGGAGATATAGCAGAACATGCTGCTCGTAATTTTGACCACGGCGTTAACGGCTGGGTTGCTGGTCGCCTTCATCGCCACGCTAGCGACCGCTCGTCCGCGGGGCATCGACCGCCGCATCGACGAAGTCAAACAGCTGACGCAGAACGCCTTCGACCCGATCGCTCGCAAGCAGCGCCAGGCGCGGCTCGCGCAAATTGAAGATGTGCTGGAATCGATCGGCCAAACCATCTCCGCCAAGAGTGGCAACGCCGACGAAGTCCGCCGGATCCTGATGCATGCCGGGTACCGCACGGCGCGGGCATCGAGCATGTTCTGGGGCATTCGGGTTACCGCAATGCTCGGTATGGGATTCGTGGCCTTCCTGACCGCGCCCGTGTTCGGCGCCAAGACCCCGGTCGCCGTGATCATCGCGGTGTATTGCGCGGCCGTCGGGTATCTGCTCCCGCTCTTCCATATTCGGTCACGGGCGAAGAAGCGCCAGAAGGAAATCACGCTCGCGCTGCCCGATGCGCTCGACCTGCTGGTCGTCTGCGTGGAAGCCGGGCTGGGCCTGAACCAGGGCATCGTACGCGTCGCTGGTGAAATCCATCACGTCAGCATTGTCCTGGCCGAAGAGCTGCACCTGCTCAATCTGGAGATTCGGGCCGGGCGGCCGCGCAACGAAGCATTGCGCAATCTGGCGGAGCGTACCGGTGTGGAAGACGTGCGCGGCCTGGTCAGCACGCTGGTGCAGGCGGAGCGCTTCGGTACGCCGATCGGCGGAGCGCTGCGCGTCCACGCGGAAACGCTGCGCGACAAGCGCAAGCAGCGCGCGCGCGAGGCCGCGGCCAAGACGACCATCAAGCTGGTATTTCCCCTGGTCTTCTGCATTTTCCCCGCGATGTTCGTGGTGCTGGTCGGACCCGGCGCCATCATGATTATCGAAGCGCTCGCAGGTCTCTGATGGACGTGCTGCGCGTAGTAAACGAATCCCGGCAGAGCGTGCTGGGTGGACGGATCCGCATGGCCGACACGATGCACGCCCGGCTGCGTGGCTTCCTGTTCCGTCGCCAGCCGGTGAGCGGTGAAGGACTGCTGCTCGCGCCCTGCAAGGGCGTGCACATGTACGGCATGCGCTTCCCGCTGGACGTCCTGTTCATCGATGAATGCGGATGTGTCATCGCGGCGCATGCGAATCTCGCACCGGGACAGCGCACATCCATGTATCCGACAGCGCGTTATGCGCTGGAGCTGCCCGCCGGCGCGATCGCCGACTCGCAGACCAGCGTGGGCGATCGGTTGAGCTGGAAGCCGGCCCGCGTGCACGAGGAAAACGGCCACCAGGCGAAGCGCGCGCCGCTGGCAACCGCAAGAGGAGCGCGTTGATGAGTACCATCCTGGCCGAGCTGGACGAGGCGCCCCGCACGCCCTACCGCCCGGTACCACCGACCACCATCCAGGAGACGGGTCTGGTGCCGGAGTCGGTGGATGACCTGCTGCTGAAATTCCTGTATGTGCAGGGCGCGAAGACGGGCCGCGAGCTGACGAACGCCGTGGCGCTGCCCTATGAAATCGTGGACGCGCGACTGCTGAACCTGCAGGATCAGCGCAAGATCGAGGTCGTCGCGACCGTCGGGCCGAATCGCGGCAGCTACCGCTTCAATTTGACGGACGCGGGCCGGCGCACCGGTAAGGACGCGCTCGACGCGTGCGCTTACGTGGGCCCGGCGCCCGTTCCACTCAAGGATTACGAGCAATGGATCCTGCGCCAGGGCCTGGGCAACTTGCGGCTCACCCGCGACATGATCCGTGACGGTTTTGGAGACCTGGTCCTTTCCGAGGAGATGTTCGACACGCTCGGACCGGCCGTCAACTCGGCGCGTTCGATCTTTCTGCATGGTGAAGCCGGCAACGGCAAAACGTTGACCGCGGAAACCATCGCGCATCTGATTGGCGGCGCGATCTATATCCCGTTCGCGGTCGAGGTCTCCGGACAGATCATGGTGCTATACGATCCGTCGCACCACGAGGTCGTCGACGACCGCAGCAACGAGTCGACCTGGCTGCGCGCCACGCCCGATTACGACCTGCGTTACATCTGCATCCGCCGGCCTGTCGTCATGGCGGGCGGTGAGCTGACACTGGATCAGCTCGACATGCAATTCGACCACCACACCAAGATGTATCAGGCGCCTTTCCAGCTGAAAGCTGCCGGTGGCGTGCTGATCATCGACGACTTCGGGCGGCAGCGCGTGCCCGCGCATGAATTGCTCAATCGCTGGATCGTGCCGCTCGAGAAGCGGTTCGACTTTCTTTCACTGCACACGGGCGCGAAGTTTCGCGTTCCGTTCGAATCCCTGCTGATCTTCGCGACCAACCTGGAGCCTCAGGACCTGGTGGATGAGGCGTTCCTGCGCCGCATTCAGTACAAGCTGTACATGAAGGGCCCGGACCGGGCCGCATACACCGAGATCTTCCGGCGCGTGTGCGCCAAGCATCATGTGCCATTCAGCAGTGCCGCCCTCGATTGGGTCTACCGCGAGTACTATGACACGGCGCACATCATTCCGCGTGCATGTCATCCGCGTGATATCGTCGAGCACGTGCTCGATGTCGCGAAGTACGAAGGCGTAGCGCCCGAACTATCACCCGATTTCCTGCGGCGTGCCTGCGAGGCGTATTTCCTCGTGATGGAAAGCGCGGCGATGCGGGATCGGCCGCGGCGCACGGTCGTCGCGACGGCATCTCAGAAGGAGCAATCATGAGTAGTACATCCACGGAATCGCAGTTCTCCAAGCCGGAGCTGCTCCGTGATTTCGAGCTGATCCTGGAGGAGCGCCTGATCCTCGAGCGCAAAAAGCGGCAGCGCGCGGAGCGCCTGGCGCGCTACGCGCTGGTCATCGCGGGTGTCGCCTTGCTGGCCACGCTCTTGGTCGGCTATACACTCTATGACCGGCGCGGCCCGGGCATCTCGGCGGGCAAGGTCCGCACGCGCGAATTGGCATTGGTCGATAACACCGGCAAAGTGCGCGGCCGCTGGTCCATGATGCCGGACGGCGGCACACGCCTCAGCTTCCTGGATGGCGGCGGCGTCGAGCGCCTGCGCATGACCCTGCTGGGCAGTGGCGCGCAGGGCATCACGCTGGCCGACGCACGCGGCGAAAGCCGTGTCGTCCTCAGCCTGGAAGGTGGCGAAGGCAGCCGGCTTACGTTCGCCGACGCGGCCGGCCGCCCACGCACGATTCTCGGGCTCTCTTCTCAACAGGCAGGCACACTGATCTTCGCCGATGAAAACGCGGCGCCGCGGGCCGCCATCGGGTTGGAGCCGGATGGCCGCGGCACGTTTGTGCTGCCGTCCGGACGGAGCCGCGAGCCGAGCACCGAGTCCCTCGAATCGGACGAGGTCGCGCAACCAGACACCGCCAACACAACGGATGGGAATTAGCCGGTGATCACAAGCGGAATCGAAGCCCTTGATGCCCGCACTGGTGGGCTGATTGATGGTGCCACCTACGTATTTTTCGGACCGACCGGCACGGGTAAGAGCATCCTCGGACTGCATTTCCTGCTGAGCGGTCTGGAACGCAATGAGCGGTGCGTGCTGATCACGCGCCGCGAGCCACACTCGATCGAGAGCGACGCCGCCTTCGTCGGATCCGGCCCCGCGGCGTTAGCCACGCACCCGCACCTGCAGATCATCCGGATACCCGACCGCCTGCCTTCGACGGCCGGCGATCCGGCCACCAATCTGACTGACTGGCTGGCGCAGCAGATCGGCACCGAAAAGCCGGCCCGTGTGGTCTTCGACAACGTGGAGACGCTCGTCGAGTCGTCACATACGCCGCGCGCACTGCTGCAGGAGATCGTTCATTTCCTGGAGCGTGTGGGCGCCACCACCTTCGTGCTGATCCAGACGGAAGACAACGACGCGAACTTCGATCGCTTCGTGTACGATCCGCTGCTCAGCTACGCCGCCGGCACGTTCCTGTTGCGGATCTCCGGCCGGGGCGACCGGACGCTCTTCTTCCACAGCGCGCCGAGCGGAACGTTCCGCACCGATCCATTGCCCTACACGTTGCGCACCGGCGGCGGCTTCGCGGAGGAGCTGCGGCTGATCGATTCCCTGCTCTCGCCGGCCGAGCGCCATCGCGTGATCGTGCTCGACGAGATCGGCGCCCTCTCGCAGGATGTGCTCGGCAAGCTCAAGCAGCAGTACACGCTCGAGGTTTGGTCCAATGCGTCCGGAACATTGAGCAAGCTCTCGTCACCGACGTACGGCGCGCTAATCATTGTCGTGGATCCCTTCGACGAGTGGCGCGCCTTCGACCTCGCGTTCGCGCTGCGCAAGGAAGGCAACGCCGCGCCCATCGTATTCGTCGCGCCCAGCCGGGGACTGCGCACGGGCACGCGCTCGCGCGGCCTGCGCATCGGCGGCGACGACTTCTTCAGCGCGGATCTGCCCGCAGACGAAATCGTCGAGCGAATTCAGATGGCCTGGCTGCGCGGCGGCCACCGTCGCAGCGGCGTCAGTCAGATCGGCCAGATCATTCAGCCCGTCAATGGCAACGGCCTGGCCCGCCCCATGACGGAATCCGAGTTCATGCGCACCATGGCGACGCTGCTCAAGGAAGAGCCGCCGCTGTTCTTCTGCTACCTGGAATTCACCTTGCGCGAAGACGTGGCCGAGCTGGTCTGGCCGGCACTTCGCACCCGGGTCCGCATCGGCGATGGCGACATCATCGGAACGCTTTCCGGCCGGCGTTACGCCTGCGTCCTCGATCGCATCACACCCGACCAGACCACCCGCGTCATCGATCGCATCAAGGAAGCCCATCCGGCGCTCGCCGCGATGAATAACGTGGTCGTCATACCGAGTCCCATGAAGGCCGAAGGCATCCGCAATCGGCTCCAGATCACGCCGGCCCTGGTAGCCTCCTAGCCTCCGCCTTTCCGACGGCGGTCGCCGGCCAGGGGCCGGCGACCGCCGGGCTCGGCCAGTTCAATTAACATTCGCCGAATCGCCGAGTTCTGATTATATTTCGGCATACCTTCAACAACTGGAGCACTGCCTTTTATGGAGGCGCGAGGCGGCGATCTGGTCCCGACTTTTTCCGAAGTTGCCCAATACACCCCGCTCTCTCCTGAGCAGCCTGCCACAAACCACGTTGGGGTCGCGGTCGATGTCGATGGTCGGACCGCCGGACATCTGACGTTGCGGCCCGATGCGCCCCCCGAGCTCGTGGCCAAGGCGATGGCCGAGCTGCTCGGCCGGGCGCTGACCGCTACCCAGGCGCTGCGCGATTGCAAGGGTCTCACCCGACAGCTGGAAATCGACCGCGTGTATTTCGAAAAGCTGTTCGACGCATCTCCGGAAGCCATCGCGGTGCTCGACTGCGACGATCGGGTCGTGCGCGTGAACCGGGAGTTCGAGCGGTTGTTCGGCTACGCCGAGCAGGAGGCGCGCGGCCGGACCATCAATGACCTGATCGTGCCCGACGACCTGCAGGATGGGGCCAGCAGCATGACGCACGAGGTGACGCATGGCCAAACCGTGCGTGCCGAGGCCCTGCGCAAACGGCGCGACGGCACGACCTTCCATGCCTCCATTCTCGGCTCGCCCGTTTTAGTCCAGGGCGACCAGGTCGCGGTTTATGCCATCTACCGGGACATCACCGCGCAGAAGGAAGCCGAGGATGGTTTGCGGCGGCTGTCGACGACGGACGAGCTGACGGGGCTGTTCAACCGGCGCGGGTTCTTCCTGCTGGCTGAGCAGATGCGGCGGCTGGCCGTTCGCGAAAAGGCCGAGCTGCTGTTGCTTTATATCGACGTGGACGGCTTCAAGCAGGTCAATGACACCTACGGCCATCTGGAAGGCGATCGCGTGCTGGCCGATATCGGAAACATACTGCACCGCAGCTTTCGCGATTGCGATGTGCTGGCCCGCATGGTCGAAGGCGGACTGCTGGCACGGATGGGCGGCGACGAGTTCGTCATCCTGGCGGTCGATTCAGGGGAGCGCGGCGAGGAGATCCTGACCGCCCGGCTGCAGGAACGTTTGGATCAGTACAACGACGAGCATAATCGGCCCTATCGCATCTCGCTCAGCGTCGGCGCAGTGCGTGTCCCTCCGAATCGCGCGATCACTATCGACGACGTGATTGCCAGCGCCGACAAGCTCATGTACCAGGACAAGCGCACAAAAGATTGATTGCGCAGAGCTGCCTTCCAGCGGACGATCAGGGCAGCGGCAGGCGCAGGAGATAGAGACCGAAGCCGGCGATCACGAGCCCGAGGGCGAGGTGACTGGCGAACGTCGCCGTGAGGAAACCGAGGACGATCACGATACGCGCGAATTCGCGACCGTTGCGGCGCAGCCGGCGCGTGGCCACGGTCTGAGACCCGCTCGATTGCCAGAAGACGGCATGCATGACCTTGCCGCCATCGAACGGGAAGACGGGCAGGATGTTGGAAACCGCGATCAGGCAGTTGGCGAGGGCCACGAAGGAAAGCGCGGCGGAACCGGCGCTGGGCAGTCCGAACACCTCGCAGGCGATGGCCAGTGCCAGCATGAGCACGCCGAGCGCCACACTCGCCAGCGGGCCGGCCGCCGCGATGAGGAACTGTTCCCGCGCATCCTCGACCGGACGCGCGCGCGTGCACGCCGCCCCGGCGGCGAAAAGCCGGATGTGCTCGATGTCGATTCCCGCCCGCACCGCTACCCGCGCATGCGCCAGCTCATGGACCAGCATGGAGGCCGTAATCGCCAGCGCGACCGCGGCGCCCAGCGCCGTGGCGCCCGCCACCGACAGCTCGGGGGCAAACGCCTCGGCGGCCAGTGCGCACGCGAATGCGCCCGCCAGGCACGCGTAGCCCCATGATCGCTCGAACAGCACGTTGAATCCGAATATCCGGCGCGTCAACAGCACATCCCTGTCTTCTGCAAAACTTCCGCCGTCGGCTGCCGCGGGCTGGTCCGCGCCCGGAATCAGCGACTCCTCTCCGCGATTACATCATACAGTTGACCGACGTTTTTGAGCCCCGCGATCTCGCCCGTGCGCAGCTTGATGCCGAACGTGCTTTCGATGGCGACGACGAGCTCTATGTGAGAAATCGAATCCCATTCCTCGACGTCGCGCGCGGTCGTCTCGGGAGTGACCTCCAGGTCATCGCGATCGAACGTTTCGCGCATCACTGTCACGAGCCGGTTCCAAACCATGCCGCTGCTCATCTCGTGCTCTAGTAAGTGTCGGTCAGCCGGATGGCTGTTTCAAACGGCTGGTACGAGGCGACGTCGAGCGTCCAGTGCTCGCCGGTGGCCATAGCGCCGGCGCTGGCGAAGCCCAGCGCGCGGTAGTGTTCTCTGACTACACCGTTTTTCGCGGTAGGCAGGTAAAGGCCGTGAATGATCTTATAGCCCGCGGCGCCGGCGCGCGCAACGATGTGGTTAGACAGGGCGTGTTCGACGCCGCGATTGAACACGCGGCAGCTCATCAGCCACAGCTCGATCCACAGCTCGGCACCGCGCCGGCGGGCGGCGAAGACGCTGATCAGCCCGTTGTCGCCGAAGCGATCCTTCAGCCGCACATAAGCCGTCAGATAATCCGGCGACCGCATCATCTCTTCCAGCTCGGAGCGCGTACGCCGCAAGGTGGTCAGGTTGAACTGGTTCGTCTTATTGGTCAGCTGCGTAATGCGATCCAGGCTCGTCTCGTCGAACGGCGCGATCACCGCGCACTGGTCGAGTGACCGCAGATACTCCTGATAATCGCCGGCCTCCGCTTCCGCGGCCGTGCGGGCATTGTTCTCCCGGTACATGCGACTGCGTGACACATCTTCGGCAGAGATCGAAACAGCGTCCAGCCAGCCGGTCTGGTCGAGCAGTTTGACGTACTCGCTGGGATCCGAGCCGATCTCAGCGACGCGAACCTCGGGCAAGGCCTGGCGTACCTGCGCGCGCTCGGCGGGGTTGTCGTCCACGAATACCAGGGCATCCAGGCCGATGTTCAGCTCGGCTGCGATGTCGCACAGATTCTCGGATTTGGGGCGCCAGTTGGCGTGGAAGGCCACGAAATCAGGCCGCCTCAGCAGCATCTCGGGCCGCTCGGCAAACGGCGCCAGCGCGTTCGCCTCCTCGTTCTTGCTGCTGACCGCGAGCATGATGCCGCGTTCCTTCAGCAGCAGCAAATAATGCTGGAAGGCCAGATATGCTTCACCCTCCGGATCGCCCGGGCCGATGTTCAGCCGCTCGACGCCGTCATCGCCGACCACGCCGCCCCACAGTGTATTGTCGAGGTCGAGCACGACGCATTTGGCGGCATGGCCACGCACCGTGGCGATGAGCTGCGCCAGGTTCCGGACATAAGGAACCAGGCACTGGAACGAAACGGGCTGCTTGGCATGGTACCAGAAGCGCGGCTCGAACCATTGATAGACACCGTAGAACGCGGCCAGCGAGGCAACATCCAGGATGTGCAGGTACCCGGGTGCGCGGCGTGCCAGCGTCTCGTTGAGCTGGCTGATAAACCGGTTCGCTTCGCCCGGGGTTCGTGCCGCGGCATTCCCGAGCGGGCGTTCCGGCACAACATGGAAATTGGGCAACACGATGTCGCAGCCGGCGTGCTCGCGCAGTGCGCGGCACAGCCGCAGCCAATGATCGCAGGTCTGCTCGACCAGCTGCCCGACCTCCGCCGTGCTTGCGTTCCAGCTCGGCCACGCCGCCAGGTTGGCGGACGTAGTGACCAGCACCGCTACGTCAGGCTGGAACCGGACGGTGTCACTCTGCGGATCGAGCATTTCCCGCGCATACGAGTCGAACTGGGAGGACTCGATATCGCTGCTGAGGCCAAGAGCTTCCAGGCAAAGCTGCAGTGGCGCTTCCAACATCGTCGTGGTAGCTCCGCTGAGCAGCGCAACCCGCACATGCGCAGGCAGGCGCGGCGGCGCGCTCTCTCTGGCCAGCTGCTGCCGCTTGCGGCAGAGCCTCTGCATCGCGACGTAGTCGGCTACGTCACGGGCCTGTAGATGCAGCTCCTGCCACGCTTGCTCGAGCTGACCTGTTTCGGTCAGCTGGACTGTGCTGTTCATGGTCCTTTACGCGCGATTCAGGGCAATCAATGGCCTGCCACTTCCGAAGTACGTCTGCCACCACGACGCCATGGGCTGTGGAGGCGCGCACCAATGCGATGTCCTGGACAAATCCGATGGACTTCTGGGTGACCAGCCGCGCACCGCGCAGTCGCGCGTGCTCGGCATCCAGAAAACTCTCGTCGGGCAGCAGGCATCGCAGATTCAACACCGGCAACGGTTGAAATGCGGACTCGATCAACTTGTGATAGCGCTCATCATAGCCGGGCCGATAGCGTATGCGGTTGCGCGAGCCTTCCGGCAGGTTCACGACGAACAGCTCAATGCCGTGCTGTTGCGCATACTGCTCCAGGGCGGCTACGCGCGCGCGGATGGCCGGCGCATCGCGATCGGGATCCCAGTCCCAGACGGCGCGCCAAACCGCCGAGCTGTCGAGCAGCACGTCGATATCGCCGAACGGGTTGCCGCCGCTGCGATATTTGTAGGGCGACGCGAGCTCGAGGGCGAATCGGTGGATACCGATGTCGCGCACGCGGCCGGAGCTGAAAAGCATCCGCCCCAGCGGACCGGCCATGAACGGCGTCGATCGGATGCGCTCGCTCAATTGCGGGCTCACCAGCTGAGCCAGCTGCCAATCGGCCGCGGCGACGTAGCGTTCGTGCTGCTTGAGCAGCAGGAACCGCGCGTGGGCCACCGCGCCCTCCAGCGGCCCCTTGCGCACCAGCCCGAAGCCGTCGGGATCGCCACCGGGCACCTTGAAGTATGGACTGTACCTGGCCAGCCCCATCCCGAATGGCCGGCCGGCGCGCGGAATCTCCGCCATGAATCGGGGCGACAATCCAAGCACGACGACGCGCGGCAGCGCATCCGCACCA
>CBJLQC010000032.1:0-11180 GCA_966424955.1 uncultured bacterium
ATACTCGACGGCTTCGTGAAGCGCGGCGTCGCAAAACTGGATGCCGACGTGCACGACATCCTGCGCCTGGGTTTGTACCAGCTGCTCGAGATGCACAGCGTGCCGGCGTATGCGGCGGTGTCGCAATCCGTCGAGCTGGCCAAAACATCAGGCGCGCGCAGTGCCGGCGGGCTGGTCAACGGCGTGCTGCAGACGATCGAGCGCAACCGAAACGATCTGCCCTGCGATGCGCGGCGGTGGACTTCGCACCCGGAATGGCTGCTCGAGCGCTGGGAGAAGCGCTTCGGGTGGGCCGACACGCGCGCACTGACGGAAGCGAACAACCGGCGCCCCGATCTGTACATCCGGCCAGTTGGCATGGCGGTAACGGAAGCGCAGCGGCAGCTCGCCGCGCGGGCCATCGCCAGTGAAGCCCTGCCCACCGCGCCGGACGCCTTGCGTATCACGGGCGATGCTTCGGTTGCCGACGTACTGGCGGCAGTGCCCTGTATCGTGCAGGATCCGGCGGCCGGCCTGGTCGCGCGTTACGCCGGTCAGCGCGCGGGCGTCATTGCCGACGTGTGCGCTGCACCGGGCGGCAAGGCCATCGCGATCGCGGATGGCCTGGAAGACGGCCTGGTGCTGGCCAGCGATGTGTCGGCGGCCCGCATGCAGCGCATCATCGAGAACCGGGAGCGGCTGGGCAGCCTGCCGCTGCAGATCGCTGTCGCCGATGCGCGCTTCCCGATCGTGCGCAACGCGGCCGGCGTGCTGCTCGACGCGCCCTGCACCGGCACCGGCACGTTGCGCCGGCATCCGGATGGCAAGTGGCGCATCAGCACGCAGGACCTGGCCGCGCTGGTCGCACTGCAACGCGAGCTGCTGGACGCGGCGGCCGCCATCGTCGCGCGCGGCGGTGTGCTGGTTTATTCGACGTGTTCCATCGAGGAAGAAGAGAACGAGCACCAGGTGCGGGACTTCCTGGAACGACAGAATGGTGCGTTTCGCCTGCGTCCCCCATCATCATGGCATGATGAAAGTCAACTCGATCGCGAGGGTATGCTGGTGATGCTGCCGCATCGTCATGGTTTTGATGGCGCATTCGCCGCGCGCCTGGAGCGCGTCGCATGAGGTGGACGAAAGCCGTGCCGCTCACGCTCGGTGTGCTGGCTGCCACATTCGGCATCGGCTACCTGGCCGCCACGCAGATCCTCTTTCCGCCGCTGCCCGAGCCGGAGAACGGCATCGTCGTGCCCAGCCTGGCGGGCACTCATCTCAGCCAGCTGGCCGCCACGCTGCGGCCGCTCGGCCTCACGGCCGACACGGCCGAAGTTCGCATCGCGCATCCCAGCCAGCCGCCGGGAATCGTCATCGCGCAGGACCCGCTGCCCGGCCAGCAGCTGCGGGCCGGCGGCGTGGTCAGGGTTGGCGTCAGCGGCGGGCTGCCCCGCGTGCTGGTTCCCAACGTCATCGGCTTCGACGTCGAGCGGGCGACGACGGTGCTCTCGCAGCTGGGCCTGAGCGCCGACCAGGTTTCCCAGCAGAGCGACCGCCCGATCGGCACGGTGCTGCAGGTCCAGCCGAAGCCGGGCACGCGCCAGCCGGTGCCGGCGCGCGTGCTGCTGATCGTCTCGGCCGGACCGCCGCCCGCGCTGCCCGACTCGGCCGCGCCGCCTGCGCCCGCCCCGGCGCCGGCCGATTCAACGGCGCCCGCCGATACGTTAGCTTTCAGAGCTAACCGATAAGGCGAGAGGCATCTCCGATTTGATGAAGCACCGTTCCCGCAGACGGCTCGGCCGGGTCGCGCTGGCGCTGGCCCTGGTCAGCCTTCTCGTCCTCGCCTGGACGATGCGGGACCGCTTCACACCGGTGGGTGTCGGCTCGCGCGTCCCCGCCTACACCGCGCCCACGCTCGATGGCCGCGCTGTCTCGCTTGCCTCGCTGCGCGGCAAAGTGGTCGTCCTCAACGTCTGGGCGACGTGGTGCCGCCCCTGCCGCACCGAGATGCCCGCACTCGAACGCTTGCACCGCCAGCTCGGCAACGAAGGACTGGAAGTCGTGGCGGTCAGCGTGGACGCGCCCCTCGGCAGCTTCACGTCGGACGGACGCCCCGGCGGTGATGTGCGCGCCTACGTCCAGAACATGGGCCTCAGCTTCACCGTGCTGCGCGATCCGCGGCGCAGCATCGAGCAGCTGTTCCTGGTACAAGGGCTGCCCACCACCATCATCATCAACAAGAATGGGCGCATCGAGCAGAAAGTCGTGGGCGCGCGCGCGTGGGACGATCCCGTCTACCTGAACTATTTCAAGCAGATGCTGCGCGGCTGATGGCGACGTCGCTGCCGCTCACGCTCGGCATCGAGACCTCCTGCGACGAAACGTCCGCGGCGGTCCTGCGCGGCGAGCGCGAGCTGCTCAGTCACGTCATTCTGTCGCAGGACGTGCACAGGATTTATGGCGGCGTGGTGCCCGAGCTGGCATCACGCGCACACCTGCGCGTGATCGATAGCGTCGTGGCCAGCGCGCTGCATGAGGCCAACGTCAAGCTCGCGGACATCGATGTGATCGGCGCCACCGCCGGCCCCGGCCTGATCGGCGCACTGCTGGTCGGGCTTACGTGGAGCAAGGCAGCAGCCTGGGCGCTCGACAAGCCGCTGGTCGGCGTGCACCACATGGAAGCCCACATCTTCGCGACCTCGCTCGAGAACGAGGGCGCGGTGCCGCCTTTCGTCGCGCTGCTGGTTTCCGGCGGTCACACCATGCTGCTCTGGGTGCCGCGGTGGGGGCACTACGAGCTGCTGGGCGAGACGCGCGATGATGCGGCCGGCGAAGCCTTCGACAAGGTGGCCAAGATCCTCGGCCTGGGTTACCCGGGCGGGCCCGTGATCCAGAAGGTCTCGCAGGAAGGGAATCCGCGCGCCTACGATTTTCCGCGCCCCATGATGCACGAAGGCTATGACTTTTCGTTCAGCGGTCTCAAGACTTCGGTGCTGACGCGCGTGCGTGAGCTCGAGCAGGCCGGCATCCTGGAGCGCGAGGTACCCAATGTCGCGGCTTCCTTTCAGCGCACCGTAGTGGATGTCCTCGTCGGCAAGACCATGCGCGCAGTCGAGGAGAAGGGCTGCCGCAAAGTCGTCCTGGGCGGTGGTGTGGCGGCCAGCGCCGCCTTGCGCGCGGGGCTGCACGATGCGCTCGGCCCGACCGGCGAGCTGTACTACCCGTCGCTGCGCCTGGCGACCGACAACGGCGCCATGATCGCGCGTACCGCGCACTTCCGCTTCCAGCAGGGAGAGGTGGCCGGCCTGGACTTCACGGCGCGCGCGGATCTGCCGTTCCCCGGGCTGGTGCATGCCGGCTTGCGCCAAACCGCAAGTGTGGGGGCAGCCCCCGCGTGAACATCCTCCAGATCTCCGATGTGCATTTCGGACCCTACTACGTGCCCCACGTAGGCGAGGCGCTGCTGCGCGCCATGCACGAGCTGGAGAGCGACGTGATCGTCGCCAGTGGCGACTTCACGCAGCGCGCCAAGCGCCAGCAGTTCGAGGAGGCGCGCGCCTTCCTGGATCGGCTGCCCGCCCGCCCGACCATCGTCATTCCGGGTAACCACGATGTGCCGCTGTACCGCGTCTTCGAGCGAATCTTCCACCCCTATGCGCTGTACAAGGAGTATATCTCGCCGGATCTCGACATGGTGCTGCGCTCGGAGGAGGCGGTCATTGTAGCGCTCAATTCGACCAAGCCGTTGCAGGCCATTGTGAATGGGCGCATCGCGCGCTGGCAGCTGAGGTACGCGGAGGCCGCGTTCCGCGATGCGCCGCCCGATGCCCTGCGCATTGTCGTGGCGCACCATCATTTCGCGCCGGCGCCGGACTACGAGGGCGGGCAGGTCATGCCCAAGGCCAAGCGCGCCATCGACTGCTTCACGGATCTGAAGGTCGACATGGTGATCGGCGGCCACCTGCATCGCGCGTACATCGGCAATTCACTGGACGTCTATCCGGGCGAGGATCGCGACCACGGCATCATCATCGTGCAGTCGGGGACCAGCACGTCGCGGCGCGGACGCGCGCGCGAGCGCGAGAAGAACTCCTTCAATCACATTCGCATTGCCGAAGGTGTCGTGCGCATCACCCACTACATGTATTTCGACGACATGGAGGGCTTCGCCCCCGTCAGTCGGCATCTCTTCCCGCGCGCGGGCACGCACTACCTGCGTGAAGCGGTCGGCGCGCCGTAGTCCATGGCTGTTGGCATCCGCCGGCTCTGTCTGCTTCTATTCGTGCTGCTGGGCAGCGCGGTGCCGCTGCGCGCGCAGGAGCGCGAAGTCAAGCGCATCAGCTTCGAGGGCGCGACCAGTTTCGAGGACGAGCTGTTGCGCGCAGCCATCGTCAGCAGCGCCTCGGGCTGCAGCTTCTTCGTGCTGTGCACACACAGCTACCTGGATCCGGCCGTCCTGCGCGGCGACCTGGTCCGCCTCCGCCTCTTCTACTACCAGCGCGGCTATCGCAGCGCGGACGTGACGCTGGACACGGTCGCGCGGCCGGACGGCGTGGAGGTGCGCTTCCAGGTCACCGAAGGGCAGCCGGTCATGGTCAGCCAGATCCGGGTCGTGCCGGATGACACGACTGCCATTGACGGACCAACGCGCAGTGCCTTCCGCCGCGCGCTGCCGCTGCGCGTCGGCCACGTGTTCAACCTGCTCGAGTACGAGGCCGCGCGTGACACGTTGCGCGGCCGGCTGGCCAATCTCGGCTATGCGCGCGCGGAAGTACTGGCCAACTATCTGATCCCGCGCGATTCGGCGCACCAGGCGCATGTGCAGTTCGACGTGCTGCTCGGCGACCGCGTGCGGTTCGGTAGCGTGGCGGTCGAAGGGAACGACAACGTGGCCGCCGGCGTCGTCGAACGGATGCTGACGTTCCAGCCCGGTCAGTACTACAGCTACCAGCAGGTGCTGCGCAGCCAGCGCAACCTGTTCGGCCTGGAGACCTTCCGGCACGTCGAGATCAGGGCCGACCCGCACGCCACGGCGGACACCATCATTCCGGTCACCGTGCTGGTGAACGAGGCCAACCTGCACCGCGTGCGCGTGGGCGTGGGTCTGAGCACCGCCGAGTTCGTGAGCGCCGAAGCGCGCTGGACGAGCCGCAACTTCCTGGGCGGCGCGCGCCGGCTGGAGGCGCGCGGCCGGCTGTACAACGTGCTGGCCGAGCCGCTCAACGATGTCCCGGGTTTCGAGGAAACCGGTGAGCCTTACAGCGACCTGAGCGGCACGCTCTCGCTGGATTTCAGCCAGCCGTGGTTCTTCCACCCGCTGAACACCTTCGGCGCGGGGATCTATGCGGAGCGGCGCAGCCTGCCCGACATCTTCGTGCGGACCGCGCGCGGGGCTTATCTGAGCCTGCTGCGGTCGCTCGGCCCGGGCACTTCGCTCACCGTAGGCTATCGTCCGGAAGTGACCGAGCTCACGGCCGGCGGCGACCTGGTCTTCTGCGTCAACTTCGTGGCCTGTGGTGAATCCGAGATCGCCGTGCTGCGCGAGCCGCACTGGCTCTCCCCGCTGGCGCTCTCCTACGTGCGCGACCGCTCCAACAGCCTGTTCGCCCCCACCCGCGGCACCGTCATTCGCCTCGATGGCGAATACGCGGCCCGGCTCAGCGGCTCGGACTTCTCGTACTCGCGCATCTCCGGCGAAATGACCCGCTATGGTGAGCCCTTCCGCGGCATCGTGCTGGCCACCCGGCTGCGTCCGGGCTGGGCGCGTTCCCTGAGCGAGCCAGGCGAAGGGCTCGGCCTGCACCCGCAAAAGCGCTTCTTCGGCGGCGGTCCCAACAGCGTGCGAGGCTTCGCACAGTTCCGCATGGGGCCGAAGCTGCTTACCATCAATGCCGTGGATCACCTGGCGCCCGACAGCCTGAGCGCCCAGGGGGCGTGCACTGCGCAGCAGATCAATGCCGGCAACTGTGATGTGAGCGCGCTGGCCAGGGAAGATCCTCAGCTGTTCGAGGTCCGTGCGGTCGGCGGCGCGGCCATTCTCGAAGGGAACTTCGAGCTGCGTTTTCCGTTCTTTATGGACAAGCTGCGCGCCGCGGCGTTCGTCGATTTCGGGCAGGTCTGGCGGGACGCCAACAGCGCCAAGCCGCGCGACCTGGTGTTCACGCCCGGCTTCGGCTGGCGCTATTTCAGCGCCATCGGCCCGGTGCGCATCGACATCGGTTATAATCCACAGTCGGCGGAACGGCTGACCGTCGTGACCACCAAGGTGTGTGCGCTGCCGGCCGAGGACGAGCCATGCACGCCGGACAGCATCGAAGAAGATGTCGATTACACCTCCAGCATGTTGCGCAATACGCGTGAGCTGGTGACCGTCGGCGACGTGCGGTGGGGCGCGGGCCGTGACTTCTGGGACCGCGTGCAGATTCACTTTTCCATCGGGCAGGCATTCTAGTGAGACGCAGCACACGCATCGCGGTTTACGTTTTGGCCGGGCTGACGGCCGGTCTCGTCATCGCGTCTGTCGTGCTGTTCTTCGTCTCCCGTACACCTTTCGCCATGGAACGCGTCCGCCGGTTCGCGCTCGGCTGGCTCGACGATCAGGTCGAAGGCGAAGTGCATATCGGGCGCATCACGGGGCGCGGTCTGCTGGGCGGCCTCACGCTGCACGATTTCTGGATCATCGACCAGCGCGGCCGGCCGTTCCTGGCCGCCGACAGCGCCACGCTGGCCTACAACTGGCGCACGTTCGTGAGCGGCGAGATCGTCATCGATCACTCCACGTTGTATTCGCCGAAGATCTACCTCGAGCAGCTGCCGGGGGACAGTATCTGGAACTACCAGCACGTCTTTCCGGACCGCACGCCCAGTCAGGAGCCGCCCGCCAAGCGACGCCTGATCCTGCTCAACGATGCGCGCATTGTGAACGGCCTCACCGTCGTGCGCATCCCATTCGAGTTCAACGAGCGGGTAGAGCCAGCGGACACCGCGCGCACCGTCATCGAGCAGGTGCCGGGCGGCTTCGCGCGCGTGCTGCGCTTCGACTCGGTGCAGGGCCAGTTCTCGCGTGTCATCTGGGAATCCCCCATCGAGCAGGGCAAACTCGTGGATGTGCGCTCGCTGCGCGCGCACACCTACGTGTGGCGGGAGGCGGCGCGCGTCACTGATGTGCGCGGCACCGTCACGCTGCGCGACACCATCCTCACCTTCGACCTGCCCGACGTGCGCATGCCGGCCACGCAGGCGGCCATCCTGGGCCGCGTCGTCATGGAGAAAGGGCAGAACTTCTTCGATGTGCGCGCGGACAGCCGTCGCTTCACGTTCCGCGACATGAAATGGCTGTATCCGCGGCTACCCGACGAGGGCGGTGGCAGCGGCACGCTGCGTATCCAGTCGCAGCGCCCCGAGGGCATTCTGTTCCTGGCGACCAATACGCGCATCAACGCGCCGGGCACACGCATGGCCGGCGACTTCGGCGTCGTCATGGGCGATTCCATGTACTTCACCAACGTGGACATGCGCGCCGCGCCGCTCAACCTCGAGCTGATCCAGGCGATCCTGCCGGGCAAGCTGCCCGTCGATGGGTTGCTGGTCGGCACCATCGAGGTGAAAGGTCCGCTCTCCTCGCTGGAAACCAGCGGCGACGTGCAGCTTGCGCACAACGGGCAGCGCTCCGGCGTCAAATGGCGCGGCACATTCGACGTGCGTGATGGCGTCAATGCGCGCAACCTGCGCGCCGATCTGAACAAGCTGGACCTCGCCATCCTGACGGCCTTGCGACCCGACCTGCAGCTGCGCGGCCAGCTCACGGGTCGCGTGGAAGCGAAAGGTGGCACCGACCGTGGTCTCACGTTCGCCGCCGACATCCACCATTACCTGGCCGGCTACACTTCTTCCTTCGATGGCGACGGCGTCTATCACGCGTCCGGTCCGAACGCCGGCCTCGACCTGCGGCTGACCGCGCAGCCGCTGTCTTTCGAGCAGCTCGCGCAGGCGTATCCGGCGCTGGAGCGGTTGCAAGGCGATGCGCGCGGCCCGATTCGCCTGTATGGCTCGCTCGACGATCTCCAGGTGGAAGCCGAGCTGGCTACCCTCGCCGGCACCGCCAAAGTGAACGGGCGGCTGCGCCGCACGAACGGCCGTCCGGAATACGTGGGCGATGCGGTTGTTTCCGACTTCCAGCTCGATCGTCTCATCGAGAAACTGCCCGCCACCACACTGACCGGTACGATCAGCTTCGCGGTGAGCGGCGCCACGATCGGCAATGCCACGGGCCCGATCAGCGCGCGGCTCGAGCAGGGCAGGGTGAGTGCCCTCGATTTTCAGAACGCACAGACGGCGATGACGCTCGATCGCGGGTCGCTGCGCGTCGATTCGCTGCGCGCGCACACGCGCCTGGGTGAGGTGTCGGCGCACGGCCGCATCAGCCTGCTCGCCGATCGGCTGGACACGCTCGCCTTCCAATTGGTCTCCGATTCAGTGCCCTTCGGCTCATGGGGTGGTTCGCTGCGTGCCGACGGCGCGCTGATCGGCGCGCGTGGCCAGGTGGCGGGCTTCGTGAATGCGCTGGCCACCTCCGCGGATTCCGCCAACCAGTACGCAACCACATCGCTGTTCGAGGCGCGCGACGGCGGCTTCTATTTCCGCATCGACGATCTCCGCCTCGGATCGGCGGCCGAGCCCTGGACGCTCGTGCAGCCCGCGCTGATCTCGGTCAACGATCATGGTCTGACCGCGGACACCGTGCGCATCGGTCGTGCGGCCGGCGGCAGTGCGCAGCTGACGGGACGCCTGGCGTGGCACGGCCGCGGGCACGCGCCCGAACCCGAGAACGTCTCCGACTTCCGTATCGACTTCGCGGGCGTTCCCTTCGCCGATTTCGCGCACCTCAAGCTGCAGGAGCTGAAGACCAGCGGCAGCATCGATGGCAGCGCGCAGATTACCGGCAGCTCCGCCGCGCCGCTCATTAACGCGCATGCCGTGCTGCGCAACCTGGTGGTCGGCGATGCCGAGCTGGACAGCATCAGTGCCAGCTTCGCCTACGCGGACCGCAAGCTGACCACGAGGCTGGACGCGCTGGAGAGCGGCCGGCGCGCGTTCTTCGTGGACGGCGCGATCCCCGTCGACCTGTCGTTCCTGCCCGTGCGCGAACGCCGCCTGGCCGAGCAGATCAACTTCACGCTGACCGCCGACCGCGCGCCGGCCAGCCTGATCACCGGCTTCGCGGGCGGCTTCTATGACGTGCAGGGTTACATCGACGGGACGCTCACGGCGACCGGCACCACGCGTGAGACCGTGCTGGGCGGCGAACTCGCGCTGCACGATGGCGACGCCCGCTTCGATGCGAGCGGCGTGCGTTACCAGAATGTGAACGGGACGTTCAAGTTGAACGATCGTACGGCCGCCGTGGAGGCGTCACTGCGCACGAACGGTGGTACCGCCCGGGTCACCGGCTCGATCGGCTTCGCGGATCCGCGCGATCCGCAATTCGACCTGCTCATCAACACCACGAATTTCCTGGCCGCCAAACGCAAGGACGCGGAATTCACGACCACGGCCGAGGTCAAGCTGGGCGGGCAGTACCGCCGTCCCGTGCTGACCGGCACCATGAGCGTGGAGGAAGGCGCGCTCTTCCTGGATGAGCTGTACCGTCGCTACCAGATCGTGGAGCTGGACAATCCGCTGCTTTACGACGTCGTCGATACGACGATCGTCGCGCTGCAGAGCTTCCTGCCGCCCACGCAGAATCCGTTCGTGAAGAACCTGGTGATTCGCGATCTGCGCGTCGCCGTCGGCCGCGAATCGTGGCTGCGCAGCCGCGACCTCAACGTCGAGCTGATCGGCGAGCTGGTCATCTCATTCCTGGACACGGATCCGCTCGCCTCGCAGCGGTCGGTGGAAGATCTGCGCATGCTCGGCACGCTGCGCGCGCTGCGCGGGACATACACGCTGTATTCCACGGGTATCGCGCGACAGTTCAGCCTGCGCGAGGGCACCATCGAATTTCCGGGTACGCCCGGCATGGATCCCAACCTCGGGATCAATGCCGTCTACCGCGCGCGTCCCTCGCAGGGCGATCCCATCGACATCATTGCCGTGGTGGGCGGCACGCTGCGCAGTCCGCGCGTGCGGCTGACCAGTGACGAGGAGCCGCCCATCAGCGAGTCGGACCTGGCCAGCTACCTGTTCTTCGGGCTGCCCACCTACGCGCTCTCGCCGAGCCAGAACGCGGGCGTCACGCAGACCATCAGCGGGCTGGACGTGCCGCTGGCCGGACTGGGCGTGCGCGCGCTGACCAGCAGCGGCTTTGGCTACCTGGCCAGCGGCCTGCAAACCTTTGCGCAGAACTTCGGCATCCTCGACTATGTCTCACTGACTGCTGCCGAGGCGACGGGCGTGACTCAGCAGAACGCGCTTTCCGGCCTGTTTGCCGGCACACGCCTCGAGCTCGGCCGCTACATCGGCGACGAGGTCTACATCGCCGCCTCGCAACGGCTCACCTCGCGCGGCACGCCCGGCGTGCGGCTCGAGTGGCGCTTCCTGCCCACCCTGACCGCCGAGTTCTTTTCGGAAGACCGCTTCGCGCGCAACCCATCGTTCGGGATCGAGACTTCGGACTTGAAGCGGGTCTGGGGACTCCTGTTGTTCAGGGAGTGGTCGTACTAGTCGGCCACATCGTGCATCGCGACGTCCGTTCGAAGGGAGATGTGGGGATGTGGGCGATGTATGTCGTGCCATCGGCGCCTCTGCGGTAAGGCTGGCTCCGGTTCCCCAAATTTAGAAATCGATCTCGGCCGCGCCCGGCACCTGCGAAAAACGCGAGCAGCATCGCCCCCATCCCCACATCTCCTTTCAAGGACCATTGGGCGAACGGCCGCCAGTCGTGCGCCAGGTGGACCCGGACAGCCTCACCAGCGTATTCTATACAGAAGAAATCTCCCCTTATAGGAGCCCGATAAATCGTGGAAAGAGCGAAAGTCTTCCTGCTCATGGCCGGCCTCACG
The DNA here is from genome assembly GCA_966424955.1 of uncultured bacterium. GTDB lineage: Bacteria > Gemmatimonadota > Gemmatimonadetes > Longimicrobiales > RSA9 > CBJLQC01. The sequence goes on from CBJLQC010000032.1 coordinate 10,977, forward strand.
GCCCTGCTGGTCGTAATCGGCGGCGCCATCGGCGGCCAGAGCGGCGCCACCATCTTCTTCGTGATGGCCGCGCTCATGAACTTCGGCATGTACTGGTTCAGTGATAAGGTCGTGCTGAAGATGTACGGCGCGAAGATCATCAGTGAAGCAGACGCGCCGGAGCTGTACCAGATGGTCGATCAGTTGCGGCAGCGCGCCGGACTG
>CBJLQC010000033.1:0-11146 GCA_966424955.1 uncultured bacterium
AATGCCACGGTCGCGCATCCGCTCGAAGATGTGACTGGCGGCCGGCGTGTAGATGACAAGTGTGCCGCCCGGCTGCAACACGCGCGCTGCTTCACCGAGCACGCGCCGCAGTGTCTCGTCGTCGAGGTGCTCGGTGAAGTCGGCGGCGATTGCGACATCCGCGGCCGCCGTTTGCACGGGCAGCTGAGCAGCGTCGGCCAGCAGGAAACCGCAGCGCTGCCCAGGCTGTTCGCGGGCAATGCGCGCCGCCGCCGCAATGCCGCTCGCGGCCAGGTCGAGCCCGAGCGCATAGCGCGCGCCGCGCGCGGCGGCCTCGAAGGTGAACGTCCCCATGCCGCAACCGATATCGACGATCCGCAGGCCGCGCACGTCAGGCAGTAGCGAGAAGACATTGGCAATGCGGCGGCGCGCGAACCGATTACGTGTGCGGTACCGCGCGCTCAGGTCGGCGAAATAGGCGTCGTCGTAATGACCGGAGACGTCGTACGCGGTTTTGCCGGTGCTCATGCGTCCGGTTTTCGGATGCGCTCGCGCAGCGGCGCGCCGAAGGCAAGCAGTACCAGCAAAAGGAGGATGACGCCCGAGGTATAGGCGGAGGCTCGCACGGTCTCGGCGCCGTAACGCATGGCGACTTCGTGCCGGCCGGCCGGTACCGGTATCGCACGGAAAGTGTGATTGGCCCGTAGTAACGGCACGTCCCTGCCATCCACCTGTGCGTGCCAGGCCTTGTAGTAGTTGTCGAGCACGACCAGGAGCGCCGGCCGGTCGGTTTCGACCTGCAGGCGTTGCTCCGTATTGCTGCGTGCGAGCCACCTCACGCTGGCTAGCTGCCCGAGCGGCTGCACCGTCACACCGGCCGGCAGCGGCTCGGGCAACTGCGCGACTTGGGCAGCATCGAATTGCGGGCTGAGCAGGCGACTCACCGCCAGCGAATCCGCGATGACCTCGACCCGGCCGACCAGGTAGGCGCGCGGCAGCGCGCTGTCCTTTCGATAGACCACGGTGCGTGAGCCGCGAAAGACTTCCGTGAGTCCGGGCGCTTGCAGCGGCTGCGGTGACAGCAGGTAGGTGGTGTTCGTGATGTCGGCAAGCTTGAGTCCGGAAGTCAGCAACGCGACCGGCGCATCACCACCGATGAGCTGGCGGTAACGGCCCAGCTCGTTGCCATGGTGCCCGGCCAGCTGCTCGATGCCGTGCAGCGCCAGTGTATTGGGGCGGTATCCCGCACCTTCCAGCTGGGCTACGGTCGAGAGGTCCAGCGCGCGGAAAACCTCGCCCGCCTGCTGGCGTGCCTGGAGAAAACGGATCGACTCGTCGGGCGTGTAGCGGATCGGATCGTCCGTCTCATTCATGAGGACCGTGCCGCGGATGAAGGGCCGGTCGACGCGGTACAGGTCGATGAAGACGAGCAGCGCGAGCGCGACCAACAGCGCGCGGGCGCCGAACACGCCACGCGCATAGCCTTCCCAGGCAGCCGCCACGGCTGCCGCGAGGGCGAAGACCACCCAGAACCCGGTCTTGATGAGCGGCAGATTGGCGTCGATGGCCATCACCTTCAGCGCGACCTGCTGCGGCGTGCCGCGGAACGGGAAGAAGCCGCGCCAGACGTCGGTGAGGATACCCGCGGATGCCAGGATGGCGAGCACGCCGAGTACGCCCACGCCAATCCACAACGCGCGGCGCACGCCGCGTTCGGCGTCGGCGTCAGCGTCACGCACCCAGTTGAGCGCCCGATCGACCGCGAGCGCGGCCAGCGTCGCCACGCTCAGTCCGTACAGGAAGATGATGAGCGATGGGGCGCGGAAGAGCCGCACGCCCGGGATCAGGTAGAAAAGCCGGAACAGCGGTGTGTTGGCACCGAGCGCATAGAGCAGTGCCAGCGCCGCGAGCACGGTAAAAAAGATCGCCTGCCCGTTGCGCCGCCGCAGAAACAGGATGGGCAGCAATAGTAACGGGATGAAGCCGGCATACTCGTGGTTCAGCTTGAAGGGGTTGCGCCCCCAGTAGGTGGCGCCGGTGCGCGTTTCGGTCTGCACGTTGTCGCCGACGAAATCGGGCACGAGCAGCGACATGATCTCTTCCGGATGCAACGACCACGTCGTCGAATACGCATAGCCGGTCTGTGCCTGTTCGGTCTTGTCCGCGCGGTGCGACCATTCCCGCAGGTATTGCAGCGGCGGCACGAACTGGACGGCCGCCGCGGCCACGCCGAATGCTCCTGCCACCGCAAAGGCGCCCAGCGCGCCGAGCGCACGCACGCTCGCGCGCCCGCGCTCATCCGCGCGCGCGAGCTGCCAGACGCGGAAGATGAAATAGAGAGAAACACCCCAGATGCAGAAGTAGACCAGCTGCATATGCGAGGTGAAGACCATCAGCGCGATGCCGAGAGAGAACGCCGCGAAGTCGCGCACCCGGCGCCGGACGGCGGCGCGCTCGGTCAGCCAGAATGCCAGCGGCGCCAGCGACGACACGAACAGCTTGCCATCACCGCCCGGGAAGACCAGGCTCACCAGGTCGGCGCCCATCATGTAAATCAGGCCGCCGACGAACGCGGCCCCCCGGCTCACGCCGATCTCGCGCAGCCACAGGAACGTGAAGCAACCGGCCAGGAAGACGTGCAGCACCATCTTCCAGCTCCACATGGGCGCGGCATCCAGGAAGAACATGGCGAGCGACGGCGGATAAAAGATGTCGCCGTGCATGCCGTCGATGAACGGCAGCCCGCCATAAAGCAGTGGATTCCACATCGGGAAACGATGGAATGCCTGCACGAATTCCGTATAGAAGTTGCGCGCGAAGTAGCCCAGCTCGAGCGTGTCGGTGCCCAGCAGCCGCGCGCCGCCGAAGACGACTTCCCGGAAAAGAATGATGGTTACGACCGCATAGACCACTACGGGCAGCCAACGCGGGATCTCAGTGCTCGGGCCGGCCGGGGCAGGGGTTGCTGCGCTTCCCTTCCCTGCCCTGCGAACGCGATCGCGGTCGCGATTGTGTTTACGTTCGTTTTTCATGCAGCAATGTCTGGTAGATCTCCACGTGCCGGCGCGCCAGGCGTTCATTGCTCCAGCTGCTGACCACGCGCGCGCGGGCCTGCCGCCGTACTTCATCCAGATCGGAGCGGCGCAACAGGCTGATCACCCGGCGCGCGAGGTCCGCGGGATTCGCCGGCTCGAACAGCGTGCCCACCGACTCATCCACGATCTCGGGCAATCCGCCCACGCGCGAGGCGGCGACGGGTACGCCGCAGCTCATCGATTCCAGCGCGGCCACGCTGGTCGCTTCCATCAACGACGGAAATACGGCGATGCTGGCCGAACACAACAACCCGGGCATTTCCTGGTTCGGTCGCGCACCCATGAAATGACAGAACTCGACTACGTTCAACTCGCGGGCAAGTGCCTCGAGCTGGTCGCGCTCCGGCCCGTCACCGACCAGGATCGCCTCCACATCCATCTGTTCGCGAATGAGTGGCAGCGCGCGCACAAAGTACTCGACACCGTTCTTGTGAAATAGTCGGCGCGGCACAATGACCCGCTGGCGACCGCCCGTGGCCGTCGGCAAAGCGGGCGGCACGGGCTTGAACATGGTGGTATCCACCCCGTTCGTCACCGCTTCCGCACGCGGGTGGGGATACAGACTCAGGGCGACGTCGCGTATCTCTGCGCTCGCCGCCAGCAGCCAGTCCGCCGACTGGATGATCCGTCGCAGGATCGGCTGCCAGCGTGGTTTCCTGGCCAGCTTCAGGAAATGCGAGGTGTGCAGCGTTACGACCAGCGGCTTGCCGTACCGCTGGCTGGCCAGCATGCCCGGAATGGCGGAGGCAAACGTCTGCGCATGCAGGACGTCGGCCTCGCGCGCGAGCGGCATATACGTGGGAATGGTGGCGAATGTGTGCGCGATCCACCCGGCCGGCGTGCGCCTGGGAAACCAGCGGCGCACGACGCGCACGCCGTCGAGCACTTCCTCGCGCGGCGCCGTTCCGATCGAGTGGGAAGTGACCATGGTTACTTCGTGCCCGAGCCGCACCAGGTCGCGGCACAGGTAGAAGGCATGCGATTCGAGGCCGCCTACCTCGGGTGGAAAGTAGATGCATTGCTGGAGGATCTTCATCCGCCCCGGCCGCTAGACATTCCAATCCGTGGTGCGTCGTGGCGCACCGGTCAGCTCATGCACGACGATATCCGCTATGCGCACGGCCGCGCGCCCATCACCGTACGGATTAATGGCCGTCGACATCTGTCCGCGCAGGTTACCGGTGAGCAGCGCGGATCCCAGCTGGACGATCTTGTCGTGATCGGTGCCGACCAGCTGCGCGATGCCGGCGCGCACGCCTTCCGGCCGCTCGGTCACCTCGCGCATGACGAGCACCGGCGTGCCGAAGGTGGGCGCCTCTTCCTGGATCCCGCCCGAGTCGGTAAGCGCGAAGTCAGCGTGTCTGAGCGCGGCCAGCACATCGAAGTAGCCGAGCGGCGCGGTGAGTACAATGGACTCGTGGCCGGCCAGGATTTCACGCGCGGCGCGCTGCACCTCGGGATTGGGGTGTACCGGATAGAAAAAGATGGCCTCCGGATACCGGTCGGCCAGCTCGCGGATGGCGCCAAAGGCCTCGCGGATGGGCGCGCCGAACGACTCTCGCCGATGCGCGGTGATCAGCACCAGCGGCCGCCGTGATGCGATGGCCTGCTGCAGCTCCGCGCTGGCCACCGGCACGTCATCGCGCGCGGCGACGCTGAGCAGCGCGTCCACCACGGTGTTGCCGGTCATGTGAACCTGATTGGGTGGGACGTTCTCACGCAGCAGGTTCTCGCGGGCTTCCGCGGTGGGCGCGAAGTGCAGATCGGCGGACACGCCTGTCAGCCGACGGAAGATTTCTTCGGGGTACGGCCGCCATTTGTCGTGGCTGCGCAGCCCGGCCTCCACGTGTCCAACCTGGACGCGCTCGAAAAAGCCAACCAGCGAAGCGAAGAAAACCGAGGCGGTGTCACCCTGGACGAGCATCGTCTGTGGCCGGTATTCGCGAACCACGTCGCGTATCCCGTGCATGCAGCCTTCCGCCACATCATACAGGTTCTGCCCTTCCCGCATGATGCCGAGATCCCAATCCGCGGGTATCGCGAAGGCCTGCAGCACCTGGTCCATGAGGTCGGTGTGCTGGCCGGTGAGCACGACCGCGCTCTCGACTTCATCCGCGCGCTGCTTCAGCGCGGTAACGACGGGAGCGAGCTTGATACCTTCCGGGCGGGTGCCGATGACGATCAGCACGCGGGGCAGCTGGGCCGTCACTTACTCCGCCTGACAGCGCGCTTCAGGTAGTCGAGCTCGGCTTGCTGCTGTGCCACCAGCTCCGCCACAAAGCCGAAGCCGACGCACAGGAAACCGAGCACCTCGAGCATCAGCACGAGCGTGAGCAGCGGTCGGAATCCGAAGGGCGGCATCAAATGCACGATGCGCAGCACGATGGTAATGAGCCCGATCAGCACGCCGAGCCCGGCCAGGATGAGGCCGGTCATGCCGAACAGGATCATCGGCTTGCGCGAGAAGAGCAGGAAGAAGCCGACCGAGACCAGGTCCATGAATCCCACGAAGATCCGGCCGCGTCCCGAGTATTTGGCCGTGCCGTGCCGCCGCGGGTAAAGCGTGATGTCGATCTCGGTGACGCTGAACCCTTCCGCGTAAGCGAGCACCACGAAGAAGCGGTGCCAGTCATGGCGCAGGCTGATCTCGTCGAGGATCTCGCGACGGAAGCCCTTCATGGAATTGAGATCGGAGACGGGCACCTTGAAGAGCCAGCGGTTCAGCCGGTTGTAGATGCCCGACACGCTCTGCTTCTCGTAGTGGCCAACCTTGCGGCCGGTCACGATGTCCCAGCCCTCCTGCAGCTTCGCCAGGTAGCGCACGATATCCTCGGGCGCGTGCTGGAGGTCGGCATCGTAGAGGACCAGGTATTCGGCGTCCGTTTGCTGCGCGCCGGTCAGCAGCGCTTCGGTCTTGCCGAAATTGCGGCGATGACTGACGACCTTCCAGTGCTGGTCCCCCAGCTCGCGCGCCCGCTGCGCAGTACCATCGGTCGAGCCATCATCGACCAGCACGATGTCGCCGGACAGATCATATTTGCGGAAGAGTGCGGCGAACTCGCGCACCAGATCAGGAATGTTGTCCGCTTCGTTGAGCGCCGGGATAATGATCGCGAAATTGCGCCGTGTCTCAGAGGACAGGCGCAGATCCGACGCTTCAATGCTTTTGCGCTCTTCGGTTTCTAGCATGGCTTGTCTTCATCTCACGCAGAGCAACGCGTGAGAGGGGGATCGTCTCAAACTCGCTTCCGCATCCGCGCGCTCAGGATACCGAGCTGATCTCGATATTTCGCCACCGTACGGCGCGCGATCTGGATGCCCTCGTCCTTGAGGATATTCACGATCGCCTGGTCCGTGAGCGGGCGGCGCGCTTCCTCTTCGCTGACCAGCTTCTGGATCTTGGCCTTGATGCCGCGCGCCGAGACGTCCTCGCCCGAGGTGGTGGACAGGCCGGACGAGAAGAAGAACTTGAGCGGCAGCACGCCGCGCGGTGTCTGCACGAACTTCTCGTTCGTGACGCGCGAGACCGTGGACTCGTGCATGTTGATGACTTCCGCCACCTCGCGCAGCGTCAGCGGCTTCAGGTACTGCACGCCCTTCTCGAAGAACTCACGCTGCCGATCCACGATGAAATTCATCACCTTGAGCATCGTCTGCCGGCGCTGCTCGATCGCCTGGATCATCCAGTTCGCGCTGTTCAGCTTGTTGGAGATGAACTCCTTGTTCTCGCCCTTGAACTTGTTCTTGTCCTTGGCGATCTCGCGGTAGGTCCGCGACAGCTTCAGGCGCGGCAGGCTGGTATCGTTCAGGAAAACCAGGTATTCGCCATCGATCTTCTCGACGATCAGGTCGGGCGTGATATAGTTGTCGGCCGGCGCCGCATACTTGAGGCCGGGCTTGGGGTCCAGCTTGGCCACTTCGTCCGCGGCGGTCTGCACGTCCTTGGGCGTGATCGACAGTTCCTTGGAGATCTCCGACCAGCGGTGGTTGATCAGCTGGTCGAAGTAATCGTTGATGATCTTGTAGGTCAGCGTGTCTTCCAGCTGTTGATCGCGCAGCTGCAGGAGCAGGCACTCGCGCAGGTTGCGCGCGCCGATGCCGGCCGGGTCCATGCCCTGGATGACGCGCAGCAGATCTTCCCCTTCCGCCGGCGTGAACGACGCGTTGGACTCGTCGTCTGCGAACCAGTCCTGTCCCTGGTCCGCCACCCACTGATTCAGGCCATTGACGACATCTTCGACCGTGCAGGTCAGATAGCCGTTCTCATCGATGTTGCCGATGATCTCGTCGCCGAGCAGCATCTGGCGCGGCGTCAGCGGCAGCAGCCGCAACTGATCGCGCAGGTGATCGTACAAGTCGCGCGTATCGACGGAGACCGGCTCGAAGTACTCCTTGTCCTCGTATTCGGCGCGCCGGCCGCCCCCCTCGAAACCGTCGAGGAGAATTTCCTCCCAGTCGATCTCCTCCTTGGCCTGCTCCTGCTCCTTCTCCTTCTTCGGATCCAGCGGCGCGGTGTCTTCCTCGGTCACCGTCGGCTCTTCCAGATCCAGGAACGGATTGTTGAGCAGTTCCTGCTTGATATGCTGCTGCAGATCCAACAGGGGCATGTAAAGCAGATCCATCGCCTGGTACAGGCGTGGATTGATCTTCATCTCCTGCTTTAGCTGTGTCCCCTGGTACAGACCGGTCTTGATACTCATATCTTCAGTTCTGGTCCGCTCACGCCACGTCTACCGAGTGCCGGCCGCCGTTGTCCTCCGGCGGCGAGTACCGTTCACGCATGCGCGCCGTCAGCGTTGGACCGAAATAGATTTCTGCAACTTCCTCATTCCAAACCAGCTCGGCAACCGTGCCGGACATGCGCACCTTGCCTTCGTACATGATGTAGGCCCGGTCGACGATCTCCAGCGTCTGCTCGACATTGTGGTCGGTAATGATGACACCGATACCGCGATGCCGGAGCTCCGCCACGATTTGCTGGATGTCATGCACGGCAATCGGATCCACGCCCGCGAAGGGCTCGTCCAGCAGCATGAACTTGGGATCGCTGACCAACGCACGGGTGATCTCCAGCCGGCGCCGCTCGCCACCCGACAGCGAATACGCGCGCGCCTTGCGCAGATGCTTGAGTCCGAGCTCATCGAGCAAGCGCTCGAGCCGCCGTTTCTTCTCGGCGCGCGGCAACTTCATTGTCTCGAGAATCGCCATGACGTTCTGTTCGACCGTCAGCTTGCGAAAAACCGAGGGCTCCTGCGCCAGGTAACCGATGCCGCGCCGGGCGCGCTGGTACATCGGCACTTTCGTCAGCTCTTCCTTGTCCAGGTACACCCGCCCTTCATCGGGCGAGATCAGGCCCACGATCATGTAGAAAGTCGTCGTTTTGCCGGCGCCGTTCGGGCCCAGCAGGCCGACGATTTCACCCTGCGAGACGCGGACATCCACCTGGTTGACGACTTTCCGCTTGCGGTACGCCTTGACCAGCCCGGTCGCCCGCAGGGTGCTGCCGTCCTTTTTCACCCACGTCTCGCGCGGAGCTTCGCCAAAGAGCAAGCTCCTTGCCGCCGCTTCCAGCCGCTCGACGTGGGCGGCGCGGTCCGGCGCGATCTCCGCCCACGACGCTCCCTCTACATACACACGTTCCCACGCCTCGCCGGGCGGCTCCGCGCGCACCACCCCTTCACTGGTCAGGCGGCGAAGAATGTGCTCGTTCAAATAGCGGTTCATTTCGTCCGGCGAAACTTCTTCCGACGCGCTGCCCAGCATGGCGCCGCCGGACAGGCGATGGAGCGCGCCGACCACGTTGCTCAGCCACGCGCCCCGCTCGAGCGAACCGCGCTCGTCGGCCCGCTTGATCAGCTCGACCAGCGCAACTGCGACCGATGCGTCGCGCGGACGCAAGGTGCCCATGAATTCGTGGACCTTCATGGCTGCCTCGTGGTCGTGCCGTTGGCTTGCGCGCGCGACGGCGGCTGCAGATACAACCCGCGGATCGCGCCCTCGGCGCGCACGCGATCGACCGCGCCTTCCTTGAACGTCACGTCCAGCTTCGTGGCGGTCAGGTAGTTCACCGAGATCTCCACCGTGTCGCCGGCCTGTTCACGCAGACGGTAGGTGGAGCTGGCCGGCGAACCGACCGCGATGATCCGCTCCAGCACGCGCGTCGTGTCCACCCCCGTGGTTGCCGTGGGACGCTGGGATGGTGGTCCGGCTGGCGGCGGCGCCCCCGTCCGCTGGGTGAAATACGCGCGCACGGTATCGCCCTGCACCCAGTCGCTGCGAATCAATTCAGGCAGGGCGTTGGCCGCACTGTCCGCGAAACGTTCGCCGCGCGCCTTGCCTACGGCAAATACGCGTTCGAGCCTTTGCCGCGGCGAGAGCGCGTCGATCGAGTCGGCGATCAGCACGAAGTCGGGCGAGACCGCGCGCGCCTGCGGCGAGTTGGCGCCGACCCGTGCCCCGCCCAGCGCAATCAGCTTCTCGGCTTCGCCGTTCGTGAAATATAGCCGCACGATGGGCGCGGTCAGGTCCACGCCCTCGGATTCGACAATGACGTTGCGGTGGGCGTGCAGCTCGCGCAGCTGATCCCTGCCCTCAACGAGCGCATCGATGCTGTCCGCGCGCAGCTGGAAGGTATCGGACTTCACGACCGCCTGGCCTGTCAACCGCATGCGACTGGTCTTTTCGTCGAATTCCGCAAACTGTGAGGCCGACGTCAGCTCGCCGCGCCTGGTCTGCACGTTGCCCCAGCCGCGGAACATCTGCTCACCGATGATCTGCATGCGGTCGGCGTCAATGATCGTGGTGTCCGGCACGGCTGCGTTCGCGCGCCGCCGGATGATGGTGCCGCGCGGCCGGCCCGTGTGCACATCGATGCGGCCTTCCGGATACAGGGCGCTGGGCTGGAAGTAGTCCAGCGAGGTGGCCGTCAGGCGCGAGCCATCGCGCTTGTCCAGCAGCACGACGTTCACCTGCGCCATGACCCGTCGCTCCGCCGAGAGGTACTGCGCCTGCTGCGCCGTCAGCGTCCGCTCGGCGTCGCTGAAGCGCACATTGCCGAGAAAGTCGGCGCGATTCGTTTCGCGCAGGATGATCGCGCTGTCGGCCAGGATGCGGGAACCGTTCTGGCACTCGAACGCGGGGTTGCCCACATACACGATCGCTCCGCCCGACACCGAATAGACCTGGCGTGAGCTGACCAGCTCGCACGACTGGCCTTGTGCAGCCGCCCAACCCGGCAGCACGAGCAGCAGAGCGAGGGGCAATAGCAGCTTCATCAGAACTGGATCCTCATGCCGCCGCCCGAGCTGCTGGCATTCGCGATACGAACGTTCTGGAATTTGTCATCCGCCTCGAAACCGGTGCCGCGAATGACACCACCGGAATACCGGCGGGTCGTCGGCTTGGTGCTCCAGATCCGATGGGTGTTGGGATCGTAATGCAGCTCCTCGGTCTCGATCGTGGAGGGATCCGCGCCGCGCGTGACCAGCACCACGTTCCCGCGCGCCACCATGGCCTGCGTGTTGTTGCTGAAATCGCCCTCCTGCGATGTGAGGTGCGCCGATTCGCCGCCCGCTTCATCATAGAGGGTCAGATTGACCTTCTTCACATGCGCCTTGGCGGAATCCTCGAACACGTAGGCCGTGTCGCCACGCAGAATCGCGCGCTGCTTGCCCGCTTCCGTGACGTATTGCTCCATACCAATGACGATCTGGTCGGCCGCAATGTTGCGGTATCCGACCGTCGCCACCGGCGTGACCTCGTTCCCTTTACATGCGCTCAGACAGAGCAGCGTCAGCAATACCAGTCTCGTCATTCCCATCGATCTGCCGGCCCGATCTGATAGCTCGAGCGGCCAAAAGTAAATGTGGGAGCCTGCCCCCCCGTTTATACCGCACCCGCCCGCATAAGATCGTGTAAATGCACGATGCCCACGAGCTTGCCATCCGCCACCACCGGCAGGGCCATGATTCCGAACTTCTCCATGGCGAACACGGCCGCCGCAGCCAGCTCATCGGGCTGGATCGTCTTGGCTTTCCGGTTCATCACGTCCGACACCGACACATCCAGAAAAT
>CBJLQC010000034.1:0-10763 GCA_966424955.1 uncultured bacterium
GTATTACGAACTCGAACGCGCAGCCACCGGCGCATCGGCGTCTCGTACCAGTCGCAGACCGGCTTCGGCAACTGAGGCCGGCGTAAATTTCCAGTCTATTCCGAAGGGCACCGGGTTCGTCCCGGTGCCTTTTCGTTTGCGGCCTCCCCGCTATTATTTCCGAATGATCAATCAGCTATGGCTCGACGAGGTGCGCGATGTTTTCGCGCAGCAGCAGAAGCTTGCCGAAGCGGCGCTCGCCCAGGTGGACGACCAGGCTTTCTTCGCGGAGGATGGCGGCAACAGCCTGGCCGTCATAACCAAGCACGTGGGCGGCAACCTGCGCTCGCGCTGGACGGATTTCCTCAGCAGCGATCTCGAAAAGCCGGATCGCAATCGCAATGGTGAATTCGTCACCGCGCAGGACACGCGCGCCGACATCATGCGCGTGTGGCAGGCCGGCTGGAGTGCAGTCACGCAGACCCTCGCATCCTTGCAGCCGTCCGATCTGGAGCGGTCCGTCACGCTGCGCGGGCAGGCGTTGGGCGCGCAGCAGGCCCTGCTCCGAAGCCTGGCGCACACCGCACATCACTGCGGCCAGATCGTGCACGTCGCGAAGGCCCATGCGCGAGGAAATTGGCAGACATTGAGCGTGCCGCGCCCGGGCGAAGCGAGTCCGGCGACGAATCACTGGAAATAGCGCTACGCAGACCGCTCGGTTACGCGCAGCGTGACGCCGCCGCGCGGACGCAGGGTTATCGTAGGGAATGGAACGACAGTTTCCTCACTGACCTGCTCCACGCGGAACCGCTGTGCGCAAGTGGCCAACACCAGCACGGCCTCCATCATTGCGAAAGAGTTGCCGATGCAGATGCGCGGCCCGCCGCCGAACGGCATGTAGGCGTGGCGCGGCAGCCGCTCGGCGAGGCCATCATTCCACCGCTCGGGCAGGAAGCGTTTCGGCTCACTGAACCACCGCGCGTCGCGATGCATGAGCCAGGGGCTCATGAACAACGTGGTGCCGGCCGGCACATGATAGCCGCCGATTTCGCAGTCGCGCAGGGCTTCCCGGCCGAGGCCATAAGCCGGTGGAAAAAGCCGCATCGATTCGACGATGACCTGCTCGGTATAGCGCAACATCGGCAGATCAGCCGGTGACGGGGCGCGTCCGTCCAGTACAGTTTTCAATTCCTGCCCGAGCCGTGCATCGACTTCGGGATGCCGCGCCAGCAAGTACCAGGTCCACGACAAGGCGAGCGCGGTCGTCTCATGGCCGGCCAGCAGCAGGGTAATCGCCTCATCCCGCAACTGCCGGTCGCTCATCTGTGTGCCGTCTTCGTCGCGGACTTGCATCAGCATCGACAGCAGGTCGCCGCCCTGCGCGCCATTCGCCCGGTGCTCGGCGATGATCCGGTAGACGAGCCTGTCGAGTGTGGCGACGCCCCGGCGATAGCGGATGTTGCCAGGCAATGGCACCCAATCCGGAACGAAGACGGGCCGCCGAAAGCGCTCGGCGATCTCGTCCGTCACACCATCGAACGCGCGGCCGATGGCGTCCGCATCGGCACCGACGTCGGTATCGAACAGGACTTTGCCGACGATTTCCAGCGTCAGGCGCATCATGTCATGGTGCAGGTTGCGCACATCACCGGGCCGCCAATCGGCGAGCATGCGCAGCGTGTATGCGACCATAGTCTCACCGTACGCCATGATACGCTCGCGATGGAATGCGGGCGCCATCAGGCGCCGCTGGCGCAGCCAGGAATCCCCCTCGCTCGTGAGCAGCCCGGTCCCGAAGATCGCGGTGACGTGGCGCCAGAAGAACGAATGCTTGACGAAATTGCGGTGTTGGGCGACCAGCACTTCGTGAATAAGGTCGGGGTGGTTCAGCACGTAGATGGTGCGGGTGCCCAGCTTCAGCCGAACAACGTCGCCGTATTGATCGCGGCATTGCTCGTGGAAAGCCAGCAAATCGCGCGCGAACTCCGGCAAGTTGCCCAGCAGAAAGTGACCGGGCGGGCCGGGCGGGAGGCGGACTGCGCCGGTACGCTCATCTACCGTCGTGCTCATCGGAGAAGGAAGTCGCTGCGCTGCTGACGCGCGTCCATGCCCGCAGAACTTCGGCAACACTCCAGGCCTGCGCAATGCACCCGCGTGCCGTAAACGGCGGCTCGGCATCGAAAATCTCCGCGATGGTCCCCACTCCGAACTCATCCAGGTGATCGACCAGGCCCTGCAGGAAACGGCGCGCGTCGCCGGGCCGCTCCGGATGAACCTTATACCAGGCATCGATGAATGGCCCGATCAGCCAAGCCCAGACGGTGCCCTGGTGGTACGCGGCGTCGCGCGTCCGGAGATCGCCGTGATACGTGCCGTGATAGTCCGGATGATCCGGAGCCAGCGAGCGCAGGCCGACGGGCGTGAGCAGCTTCCGCTCGACGGTGGCCATGACCGACTCCCAGTGGCGCTCCTCGAGCACGGGATGGGGAAGTGCAATCGCGAAGACCTGGTTCGGCCGACAGGCGTGGTCGTCACCATTCGGTCCATCGATCACGTCGAACAGATGGCCGCCCTGCTCATACCAGAAGCGCGCATTGAAGCTGGCACGCGCGCGCTGCGCAAGCGCGCCGACCTCAGTGGCGCGCCTGGGCTGGTCGAAATGTGAGAGCCAGCCCTCCAGTGCACGCAGCGCGTTGTACCATAGCGCATTGATTTCGACCGGCTTGCCACGCCGCGGCGTGACAACCCAGCCATCGCACTTGGCGTCCATCCACGTGAGCTGGTAGCCCTCTTCGCCGGCACTCAGGAGGCCATCGGCCGGGTCCACGCGAATGCCGAACCGCGTGCCATCGATGTGGTGCTGCACGATCGACTGCATCGTAGCCAACAGATCGGCGGCCAGGGTCCAATCGGAGGTATGAGCCAGGTAGCGGTCGAGGGCATGAAAGAACCACAGCGTCGCGTCCGCGGTGTGATAGAGGCCGGCGGTCGCGCCATCCGGAAACATGTTGGGGATGAGGCCATCCTTAACATGGCGGGCAAACGTCCGCAGAATCGCGGCCGCGTCGCGATGCCGGCCGGTGCACAGCGTCAAGCCTTCCAGCGAGATCATCGTGTCGCGGCCCCAATCGGTGAACCAGTGGTACCCGGCGATGATGGTGCGCGCAGCCTCGCCGCCTGCCTCCGCGCGGGCCGCCTCATGTAAGCGTGTCGCCGGCGTGACAATGAACTGATCGGCGGCCAGCAGCAGCTCGGATGTGATGGTGTTTTCCGCCGCACTGGGCACCAGTTCGAGCAAGCGCGTGCGCCGCCTGATCTCGGCATCGTACGCCTGGACCGGCGTCAATCCCGTGACGACATCCCAGGGCTCGGTGGAGGCAACCAGGACCACCGGTGCGTCCACGTCGAGATCGGCGCGGAAAAATCCCGGACACCACAGCTCACCGGCGGATTCGTAGCCGCGGCTCGCCTCGACTCGGAACAGCAGCTCGACGAGATGCCGCGGCTCGAGCGTGAATGCGTTGCGCCGGCCGTGCAGCAGCAGCCGCAACGGCGGAAAATCAGCGGGTCCGTGAATCTCCAGACGCTCGCCTTCCGCCACCAGGCGGTAATGTCGATCGACGGGCGCGGTCACGGGTTGCTCATGCAGGCGAAAATGCAGGGCCGGACGCAGCTTCAATCGCAGCGGACCCTGCCCCTGCAACAACCGATACGAGATGTGCGTGGTGTTCTGTCCATGGGGCATGAGCACCCGCTTCTCGATGACAGCACCGTCAATGTCGTAGGTCCAGACCGGCAGCCCCTGCTCGAGACGGAACTCGGCGAGGTGTCGCGCGCCATGAACCTGGAGGACGGAGCCCATGCGTTCTTCGCCACCCAGATGGTGGGCCGTGCTGTCCGGAAGTCGAACATTTTCGGACAGCTGGTTCAACAGCACCGCGCGACCGATCGGTGCCGGAAGCGCGGCGATGAGCAGGCCGTGGTAGCGGCGCGTGATGACGCCCGAGACGGTACCCGACGCGTAGCCACCCAGCCCGTTGGTAACCAGCCATTCGCGTGCGACGAGGCGCTCGGCTTCGCTGCTCTCCGGCTGAGGTGCGCCTTCCTGAAAGGCGACCGGGCCACGCCGGCGCGGATGCGCGCGGATGGGTTTGGCGCGGCCGCTCATGACCGGCCGCTCCACAAGACGGTGGCGCTATGGGCGGGAACCAGCCAGGCGCCGTCGCCCTGCACGATGGAAACGCCGCCGCTGCCCCCATAGCGCGCGTCCTCCGACGACCAGAGCAGCTGCCACGTGGCGTCTTCGGGCGGCGCAACCAGCGGCTCGGGCACGGAGGGCAGGTGCAGCTGCGGACCGAGGTTGAAGATCAGCAGGCGGTCGCCGGCGTCGTCGAAATAGCGGATGACGAAGGCTTCATTGGTAAGCACGGCGCCATCCAGATCGACATCGTGAGCGCGGGCGATCACTTCATCCTCACGGCGCAATCGCAACAAGTCGCGGTACAGCTGAACCGTCTCGATGTTCGTGTTCCGCTCGTTGTGGTCGAGCTTGCATCGTTCGAACGTGGCCGAGTCGTGCGGCAGCGCGAGCTGCGCACGTACGGCCGCGATGGTGGGGAACTGCGCCAGGAAATCGGCGCGGCCGTGAGCGACCGCCGCGGCCAGCTCAGGATTGTGATCCGCGAAGTAAAGGAACGGACGCGAAGACGCGAACTCCTGGCCCTGAAAGAGCAGCGGTGTTTCCGGAGCCAGCAACAGGAGCGCGGCCAATGTCCGGGCCTGCCCCGGCGCGATGAGTTGATGCAGCCGTTTGCCGGTCGCGCTGTTGGCGACCTGATCGTGATTCTCGATGTAGTGAACGAACCGTTCGCGCGAAATATCCAGCGCCGGCATCCCGCGCGCGTCCTTCTGCCAGGCGTAATGTTGGCCCTGGAACAAAAATCCCTGCTTGATCGCGGAGAGCAACTCCTGGGGTGTGCCACGATAATCGCTGTAATACGCTTCGCGCACACCAACGCTCGCGGCTAGGGCACTGTGATGGAAATCGTCATTCCATAGCGCATCGAGAGCGTAGCCCTCCGGTCGCGCGCGCAGTAAGCGCGCGAGCTGCGGCTCGTTCTCGGCTACGATATAGGTTCGACGCGCGCCGCCCGCCCGCCGCACGCTCGCCTCGATATCCGCCAGGATGTGCTGCGGCGAAGCGTCGAAGATCTGCTGCGTGGCGTCCAGCCGCAGCCCATCAATGTGGAACTCGTCGATCCAGTAGGCAGCATTGGTCGTGAAGAATTCACGGACCGGACCGGCGTCGGCGCCATCGAAATTGATGGCTTCCGACCATTCGTTGCGATAGCGGCTGGTGAAATAGGAAGGCGCGAATTCCTTCAGGTAATTGGCATCCGGACCGATGTGATTGTAGACCACATCGAGGATGACACCCAGGCCGTGCTCATGGGCGGTGTCGATAAAGGCGCGCATGTCGTCGGGACGACCGTACAAACGCGTCGGCGCATACAGATCGACACCATCGTAGCCCCAGCCGAAACGCCCGGGGAAGTCGCCGACCGGCATAATCTCGAGGACGGTAACGCCGAGGTCGGCCAGGGCCGGCAGGTGCTGTTGCGCAGCGCGCCACGTGCCTTCCGGCGTAAATGTGCCGATATGCATCTCGTACTGCACCTGACCGTGACGCTCGATACCCGGCCAGGCGGCGTCGTGCCATTGATAACCGGCCGGGTTGATGACTTCAGACGGTCCATGCGGGCCGTCCGGCTGGAAACGCGAGGCGGGATCCGGGAACGGCCCGCGGCCGTTGATCAGGAACCGGTAGCGTGCGCCGATCGGTATGTCATCGACCAGCGTAGACCAGTAGCCGGAATTCTCGCGTTGCATCGCGAACGTGCGCCGCGAGCCTTCCAGAAATACCGCCAACTCACTCGCGCGCGGCGCCCAGACGCGGAAGGAAATGCCAGATTCGTGGATTTCCGCGCCGACCGGATATTTGCGGGAGAGCAGCGTACCTGTATGTCGATCGGTATATGTGTGCATTGAGGCGCTTCAACGCGCAGGATCAGTGCCTCGCGGAAAATAAGAGGTGTTTCGAGGATTTGTGGGACAAGCGGTACGGATCTCGAGTAGGTAACCAGGTTCATGCGCTCCGGCCGTCTTCATCGCAGAGGAGGTCGCAGGATCGACGCATGTGCTTGGCGAGAGCGCTTCGGATCGACCAGCATATCGACGATTTTTATATACAGATCATTTATGCGGGGGTCTCAGATGAGCAGGTCGTAAGCCCGACGCGCAGGCAGTAACGACTTCCTCTGCGATGAACGCAGCAGTAGCGTCTCAACCTCAATTCCCTGCTCGAAGCCAGTGACGTAATCCACGGATAACCCCGAATCCATAACAAAGAAAACCCCGCCGGAAGCACTCCGGCGGGGCCTTCGCTCTATGTATACGCCTGGGGCTAACGAATACGGCCACCCGCGTTGGCGTTGCCGCGCGCACCGGCCTTGCCTACGCCGGCCTGCAGCTGCGAGGCGACATCCGCGTTCAAACGGGCCAGCTCCGCGTTGCTGCGCACGACTGCGCTCACGCGCGCCAGCGCTCGATCGGACGCGTGTCCGAGCTGGACCAGACCGGTCAGCGTGGCAATGGCCACCGCGCGGCGCTCGGCCGGCGCGGAATTGCTGAGCTTGATGACGGCATTCTCGGAGACGCCAGCTTCGAGCGCATCCGCGGTCACCGCCAGATCAGCCGCTGTCGTCTTTCGGACCTGCGTCTGCTGCATGACTTCCGCGGCGCGCTGGAGTCCCTTCAAACGTGCCTCGACCGCGGCGGCTATGCGGGCTTCACTGACGCCCTTCGCGCGGCCTTCCGACACCTTGCTCTGCAGCAGCTCGACTGGAATGCCGGCGTCCGTAGCCGTGTTGAGCGCGGCTTCGATGCGCGCTTGCGCGTTGGCCTTGCCCTGCGCGTCAGTCTGCGCATGGACGGCCGGCGCGACGAACAACAGCGCAGCCACCGGTACAACGAATCGGGCTTTCATATCTCCTCCGTCGGTTGTGATCGCCCACCATTTGTGAGACGATCAGCGACCTTGAAAACGTCACCTCAGGCGGCCTGCACACCCTTCAACGTCAGGTACGCCCGCAGCGCCTCACGGGCGCGATGCACACGCATTTTGACGGCGCTGACCGACGCATTGGTCAGCTCCGCAATCTCTTCGTATGTGTACTCGGCGTCGTGCTTGAGCAGAAAAGCCTCGCGCAGCGGGAGCGGCAGCGTGGCCAGCGCGCGCTGCAGAGTGCCGCTGAGCTCGAGGTCGGCTGCATCATCAGCGGGGATCTGCGATGCGTCGGGCACTGCGCTCAGCGGCACCGTCTTCTGCCGCACGTTCTTGATGTGATCGAGGCACAGGTTGCGCAGGATCCGATAAACCCAGGCGCGGAAATGCTGCGGGTCGCGGCATTCCCCAATGCGCGTGTATGCCTTCACCAACGCGTCCTGCACGATGTCGATGCCGGCGTCGTGATCGAGACCCATGCCGCGGGCGTGCCGGTACAGCCCGTCCTGGTGCCGGCGCACCAGCTCGGAGTAATCGTCGCGATGACCGGCGAGTACGCGGCGGACGAGCGTTGCATCGTCGTGCATCGTCAACGCACCACCAGAACGGCTACCGCGCCGCCCATGCCATCATCCTTGCGCCCGGGGTGATCCTCGGGCACGAACCATTTGCCATTCGCATCCACGAAGGCGTAGTTGTAAACGCCAGGCGCCAGCTGCGTCGTGTAAGTCCAGGCATGCCCCGCCTGCTCCATGGGACGCGGCTGCCAGTTCGTGAAGTCACCGGCAATCATCGGTCGGGCTCCGATCCGATTTGCTTCCAGCCGTATGGTGGCGCGGCCGTTCTCATACGATGCGGGTACCGGGGGGCGCACCGCGCGGGGACCGCCGATCTGCACGGCCACGCCGACGCTCCATGATGTCTGCGGCGGGAACAGGTACAGCGCATCAAAGCCATCGCGCCGGCCGCTGAGCGAAAACGCGGCCTTGGGATGCACCTGCCAAGTTGCGCCCGCGGCCCAGGAAGCGCCGGCACTATCGAGCCCCGGCCAGAAGCCGGCACTCGCCCAGAGGTTACCCTGCGCGCCGGCGACGACTGCGCTGGCGCCGGCGTACGTATAATCGGACTCATCGGCAACGAAGTGACGGACCATGGGCATTAATGCGAACGTCGGCTGCGGCGTCACCGTCAACTGGGCGTCAGCCACGACAATCCGGCGGTCGCGCTCCAGACTGCCGAAGTGGTTCGTATAAAACGATGGTCCGGCCCGCACGTGCAGCTGCCAGGATGCCGCCTCATAGCCGACCAAAGGCATGACCTGCGCAGCAAACGCACTACCTTCGATCGACGGCTGCATGACGATCTGCGGCGGACCGACCGGCCCGCGGATTTGCTGCTCACGCGCGGGCTGATGCATGAGATACACGCTGCCGGCCAGATCCAGTCCGGCGACGAAGCTCGAGCGTGCGAGCAGCAGCCGCTGTGAGCCGCTCAGCGCGCCCCACACCGGTTCACCACTCGCGGTCGGCACACCGACCGACAATGCGAGATTGCGGTCGAGATCATCGAAGCGGATCCCGACCGCGAGGTTCTGGGCGGCCGCACCCGGGTCCAGCGACGAGCGAATCTCGCCAGCCTGCACTTCCGCGTTCCAGCGCTGAGCGTTCGCCTCGGACGCCGACCCCAGCACTGCACTTGCCATCACGACGAGCGCAAATCGTGCGCGATACGTCATGACTCCACAGCCAAATCGGGCTTGAGCACGGCGATCTGGCTGTTTTGACCGCCGAAACCATCGGATTCGGAAGGCGCGAGGGGATCGGCCTGCCAGGTTTTTCCATTCACCACGAACGCGTACTTGTACACGCCCTGCTCGAGCGGAATCGTCACCGTCCACACGCCACCCGCAGTGCGCGTCAGCTGATACTTCGGTTGCCAATTACTGAAATTCCCAGCGAGTGCTACACCGCTGGCATTCGGAGCATCCAGGCGAAACTGCACCAGCACCTGTTGCGGGGCCGCGCCCGGCACGGCTGCGGGATCGCGGAAAATCAGAGGCGCCAGCACCAGCAGCGCAAAGACGAAGGCGTAGGCCGGACGCCAGTTGAGCATCACCGGACGGGGTGACCAGAGCCACCCGAAAAGCCTGGCCGGTTGACGTGCCGCCTGACCAGCAGCCGGCGCCGGCAGCTCTTCGATGCGGCGCGCCACGGCGGGAGCCAGGTCGGGCAGCGGCTCGACCGGAACCGCCCGAATTACGGCCGCCAGGGCGGCCTCGGTTTGGTGCAGCTCATCCAGCTCGGACTGCGAGGCGGCCGCGCGCGGCAGCTCGCCGTCCAGCATCTGGTGCAGGCGTTCGTTCATATGACTAACGGCCGTAAGAAGTTAGGGCAGGTGCGGCGGAAGCTCCGCGCGCCTCTCTACTAAGACGAGTACTACACCACCGTAAGTCACACGTGCGCGTGAGGTGGCAGTCGCGTGCGCGTACCCGACCCTGTGTCGGCGTACGCGCCTGCGAACAACCAACTTAGCGGGCGGGCACCGCCCGGCTCTGGTTGCCGACCCGATCGACGGCGGAGACCCACACCTCGACCGGCGCGCCGGCATCGGGGTCAGGGGCGGCGATCGTCCATTGGCTTTGGGCGGCCGGCACGATCTCGGTGCGCCATGCGCCGCGCGGCCACTTCGATTGCACGACCCAAAGGAAGGCGGGCTCCCCGCCGGCCGGGGCCAGCGTGACGCTCGTCCGGTTACCGGTCTGCTGCAGCGTTGCGGTGGGCGCGCCCGGTGCCCGGTCGTCGAGCCACGGCATGGCGGGAACGAGGGCCGGCCGCGCGTAGGCCTCGCGCATCATCCTGCTGGTCAGCGAATCACGCCGCGCCTGCGCGCGGGCGCGCATGGCGTTCATCGAATCGAGACGCTCTGGTGAAAGCGTGTCGGCACCCATGATCGGTCGCGCGCTGTTCGGCATCAGGCTGCGCATGCTGAAGAATACCTGTCCATGTGCGCCGGGTTGTGCGCGCGCGACGTAAATCTGGCCAATGACCTCATCGGGACTGAAGCTGCCGACGATCTGTCCCGCGTAGAGCGCGCGCTGCCGGGCGTTCTGCTGGGTCCACCAATTCAGCACGATGGGGAAGCTCACGTCGGTGCGCGCGATCGGCCAGTAGAGCTGCGGCACGAAGTAATCGAGATCACCTTCCGCGAACCATTTGCGCGAGTCCGCATAAATCGACTCGAACGCGTCGAAGCCGCGCGTTTGCGGGGTCACACCCGGGCGCCACGTGCCGATCGGACTGACACCGACCTTCACCCAGGGCTTCACGGCTTTCACCGCGCCGTACATCTGCGTGATGAAACGATCGACGTTGTTGCGCCGCCAGTCACT
This sequence comes from uncultured bacterium, assembly GCA_966424955.1. Lineage (GTDB taxonomy): Bacteria > Gemmatimonadota > Gemmatimonadetes > Longimicrobiales > RSA9 > CBJLQC01. The sequence continues at coordinate 10,431 of CBJLQC010000034.1, forward strand.
GCGGCCCAGCTTGCCGCCGTTCGCGAGATACTTCGCGTAGCTCACCGAATCCGGGAAATCCAGCTCTCGCCCATCCGGCCCGCGCTCGCGATACGGGTAGAAGTAGTCGTGGATATGGACGCCGTCGACGTCGTAACGGCGCGCCACGTCCACGATCACCGCCACCGTGCGGTCGCGCACGGCGTCCTCGCCCGGATCCATCCAGAGGTAGCTGCCGTATTGCTTCACCAACTCGGGGTTGGTGCGTCCGATGTGCGAGGCCGCGAGCTCGCTGCGCGCAGCGGGATGGCGCGCGCGGTACGGGTTGAACCAGGCGTGCAGCTCCAGCCCGCG
>CBJLQC010000035.1:0-10734 GCA_966424955.1 uncultured bacterium
ACGTTGACCGATGCCGCCCCGAAGATCCGGCGTACGTCGGCCGGGGTGCCGCCCACGACCATACCGGTCGCGTGGGTGTATATCGACGAAACGGGTGTCACGCACTATCCCGAGCTGATCGTGTCGTCGGGGGCTGCGTCCTTCGACTCCCTGGCTGTCGGCATGGTGCGACGCGCGCGCTTTGTGCCGGCCAAAGTCGAGTTTGCGATCGTGCCGGTCTGGGTCATGGTACCCGTGCAGCTCACGGGCGCCGCGCTGCCGGAGGCCCGGCGCCGGCCGCCGGACGCCAGCGGGCCCCGCTTCGTCCCCTACACCAAAAAACCTGAGTTATCGAATCGTGACCAGGTCGCGCGAGCGTTGGTGCGCGAGTATCCCCCTGAGCTCCGCGCGCAGGGGCGGGGCGGGACCATTCAGATGTGGCTGCACATCAATGAGGAAGGCGACGTCGCGGGCGCACGCGTGCGCGCGGGTTCCGGCTACCCGGAGATGGATGCGGCCGCCGTACGCGTAGCTCGCATCATGAGATTCACGCCGGCTGAGAACCGCGGTGTAAAGGCCGCGGTCTGGATCAGCGTGCCGATCGTGTTCGCAACGCGCTGATCAGCGCTTCGCGTAGACTGCGCGCGTACCCTTCGCATCGACCAGGATCACGTTGTAGGCATCCTTGCGGCCGCCCATCTCCATGCCGGGCGAACCGGCCGGCATTCCCGGCACGGCCAGCACTTTCGCGTGCTTCGGCTTTTCGCGCAGCAGTTTATCGATGACGTCCGCCGGTACATGGCCTTCGATGGCATAGCCATCGACTACGGCGGTATGACAGGAGGCCAGATCGGCGGGCACGCCATACTTTCGCTTGAAGGGCATGACATCATCGACATCGTGCGTCTCCACTTCGTAACCCGCCGCGCGCACGTGTTTGACCCAGGCGCTGCAACAGCCGCAGGTCGGGCTCTTGTAGACCACCATGTGTTTTTTCGGGGCGTACGCGAGCAGCGCCGAGCGGCCGAGCAGGAGTGTGGCGGCGCCCGCTGCCATGATTCTGAATGATTCCCGTCGATTCATTGTTTTTGCCTCAGCAGTCCGAGCGCCCAGATGGGGCGGTGATCACTGGCGTTGCGAACGTCGAGCACGGTACCTGCCGCAACGCCACCCGGAACAGATAACCCCTTCAGAAAAATATGATCCAGCCGGCCGATCGCAGCCGTCCGCGGGCCGTGTTCGGTGGGCCAGGCGTACCCGTAATCGCGGGCCAGCCGCCCGACGCCCGGATCGTTCATATCGCCGCCCAGCACGACGTGCTGGTAGCTCTGCGCGTCCTCCAGTATGGTCCGCAGCTGATCGCGCCGCTGCTCACCGGAAATGTTGGCGTACGTGCCGAGGTGGGTGGAGTACACGCGCACCTCCCTCGCGCCCACGCGAATAGTGGCCGCGGTTGCGGCGCGCGCGGTGCCGACCAGGCGCGCGTGATGCGGCAGCAGCAGCTTGCGGTCCGCGATGATGGGCCAGCGGGAGAGGATGGCATTGCCGAAATCGCGCTTGTGCAGGAGGTGCAGCGCGGCGGGGTAATACACGTACCACATCCCGAGCATGCGGGCGAGGTAGCGCGTGGTGATGGCATCCATCTCCTGCAGCAATATAATGTCCGCATGGCGCAGCTCGGGCTCGCTATTCAGCACGACGAGCGCGCTGTCGGTGCGCAGCGCGTATTCGATGTTGAAGGAGACGATGCGCAGGGTATCCGAGACGCGCGCGGGCAGGACGTGCGGCGGCGGATCGCCGGCGTAGCGCGGCCCCGCGGGTGTCACGTAGTTGCGCTGCACCACGCACGCCGATGCAGTCAGCAGCAACAGCAGCGCCAGCCCATGCGGCATGCTCCGTGCTGCCTTCCAGCCGGATGCAATCACAAGAGGAGGCCAGGATGGCGCGCTGCGAAACATGCGGTAACGATTATGACAAGTCATTCGAGGTGATCGCCGCGGGTGGCGACCGGCACACCTTCGACAGCTTCGAGTGCGCGATCCAGTCGCTCGCGCCTACCTGCGCGCACTGTGGCACCCGTGTGGTCGGCCATGGTGTCGAGCAGGAGGGCACCATATACTGCTGTGCGAATTGCGCAAGCCAGTCGGGCGTGCACGGCGTGCGCGATCGCGTATAGTTCTACGCTCACTGCACAGGCGAGGTCCGCATGGCACGGGTGCTGGTGATTGGAGGTACCGCGTTCATGGGACGCGCCATCGTGGACCAGCTGCTGGCCCGCGGTGACGAAGTCACCATCATGCATCGCGGCGCGACCACGCCCTTCGGCCAGCACGTGCGGGAGATCCATTGCGATCGTAACGACGCGGCCGCGGTAAGCCAGGCGCTGCACGGCCAGGCCTTCGACGCCGTTTTCGACAACGTCTACGACTGGCAGCGCGGCACGACCGCGGAACAGGTGGCGGCTTCCGCGCGCGCCGTGGCGACCGACGCGCTGCGTCGCTACGTCTTTATGTCCAGCGTGGCCGTGTATCCGCCGGGCGGACCGTATGACGAGGATGCCGCGCTCGTGCCCTCCCGGGATCCGAATGTTTACGCGCAGCAGAAGGCCGACAGCGAACGCGCGCTGTTCGAGCTGCATCGTCGCGAGCAGCTGCCGGTGACAACGCTGCGCCCGGCGTTCGTCTACGCCCCGCACAACCAGTTCCCGCGCGAATCCTTTTTCTGGGACCGCATACTGGCCGACCGCCCCATCATCATTCCGGAGGACGGCTCGCGCACCATGCAATGGGTGCATGCCGAGGATGTCGCCCGCGCGGCGATTGCCGCGGCCACCACCGACACAGCGGATGGCCGCGCCTACAACCTGGCCGGGTATCCGCCGGTTACGCAGCGCGAATTCGTGGAGCTGCTGGCGCGCGTGGCGGGTAAGACACCTCACATCGTGAATGTCCGTCGCGACGTGATCGAGAAGGCCGGCGGCAGCCTGTTCGCGCCGCCCCTCTACTTCGGCGCCTATCTCGACATTCCCGCAATCACGGCGCGGCCCGAGCGCGCCCATGCCGAGCTGGGCATCGAGCTGCGCGCCCTCGAAGACGGCCTGCGCGATACCTTGCGCTGGTATCAGAGCCAGCCGCGCACGCAACCGGATTTTTCATGGGAAGACAAGTTGCTGGCGACCGCCGGCCACCAAGTGTCCTAGCGAAGTCAAACCACCGATTTTCATGAGCGAGCATTCGATGATGAAGTCATACAAGTTCGTGATGATCGCGGTCGCCCTGGCAGCGTGCGGCCACGCGCCTGCGGCCGTGGAACAGCCCACCCCACGCGCGAGCGTACACCAGATCATTCCCGCACCCGCCACGTGGGAGCCGGCCGCCGCGGATACATTCACGCTGGCCACCAACGCCATCATTGTCGCGCAGGGCGGGGCGGAAGCCGAACGCATCGGCCGCTACCTGGCCGACCTGATCGGCACGACGACCGCCTCGACACCGCGCGTACTTACCGCGCCGGACACCACGGCATCGCGCATCGAGCTGGCGCTCGATCCGGGAGCGCCGGCCGGCGCTGAAAGCTACGACCTCAGCGTGACGCGCGAACGCGTGCGCATTGCCGCGCGCGCACCGGCCGGCCTGTTCTATGGTGTGCAGACGCTGCGGCAACTGCTGCCGTACTGGGTCGAGCATACCGCGGCGCTGGCCCGGCCGATGCGAATCGCCGGCGTGCACATCGTCGATACGCCACGCTATCCGTACCGCGGCCAGCATCTCGACGTCGCGCGCCACTTCCTGGGCGTGCGCGACGTACAGCGGTTCATGGACATGCTGGCGCTCTACAAGCTGAATCGTCTGCACATGCATCTCTCGGACGACCAGGGCTGGCGCATCGAGATTCCGGGCTGGCCGAAGCTGACGGAGATCGGCGGCAGCTCACAGGTGGGCGGCAAGGGCGGCGGCTTCTACACGCAGCAGGACTTCCGCGAGCTCGTGCAGTACGCCAGCGATCGCTTCATCACGATCGTGCCGGAAATCGACATGCCCGGCCACACCAATGCCGCGCTCGCTTCGTACCCGGAGCTGAACTGCGACAGCATTGCACCGCCGCTCTACACCGGCACCGAGGTTGGCTTCAGCCTGATCTGCCTGGAGAAGGAGAGCACTTACAAGTTCATCGACGACGTCGTCGCCGCGATCACGGCGTTGAATCCCGCCGGCCCCTACTTCCACATGGGCGGTGATGAGGTCAAGAAAGCGGGGCGTGAAGCGTACAACCGGTTCGTGGAGCGCGTCGAGAAGATCGTGCAGGCGCACGGCAAACAGATGATCGGCTGGAGCGAGATCGCGCTGGCCAATCTGTCGGGCAACACGATTGTGCAGTCATGGATCCCGGATTCCGCGCACCTGCTGGTCGCGCGCGGCTCGAAGGTGATTCTCTCGCCGGCCACCAAGCTGTACCTGGACATGCAGTACGACACCACGACGCCGATCGGGCTGCACTGGGCGGCCTACACGCAGCTGGAGCAGACCTACAACTGGGAGCCGGCCACGTTCAATCCGTTGGTTCCCGATGCGGCGATCCTGGGCCTGGAAGGCGCGCTCTGGGCCGAGACGCTGGGCACGCTTTCCGATTACCAGTACCTGGCGCTGCCGCGGCTCACCGCCCTGGCCGAGCTGGCCTGGTCACCGCCCAATGTGCGCAGCTGGGAAGCCTACAGCCGGCGCATACCCGCGCACGAGCGGCGCTGGACCGCGCTGGGCTGGAACTACCATCGCTTCCATCGGGACAGCGTGACCGCGACCCGTTAGCAGCAAGCGCGGCCGTCAGCGCGGCGCGTGCAGCCGCCACGTGCGGCCCAGTGCGCGGCTGACGGCCGCCTCGAGCACTTCGTCACGACCCGCGCGTATTCCGGCGACCGTCGGGCGAACCTCGAGGTCGGGTACAATGCCGACGCGCTGCGTTGGCCGGCCGTCGGGATAGAACACCCCGATACCGCTGATCATCCCGCCGCTGGGTCCCGGCAATGGGATCCGCGAGACGTTGCCATCGGCGCCCGCAGTCGTGCTGCCCACTACCATTGCGGCGGGCGCGGACCGGAACGCCATCGCGTGGTATTCCGCGGAGCTTTGCGTCACTTCATCCACTAGGATGACGACCTTGCCGGTAAAATGCGGCTGGGCCGGCGTCAGCTGCGTGCCGGCGCGAAACGCGAAAGCACCCGGATTGGCGAGGTCGCCGGTGGTGAAGCGCGCGAAGTCGGTCGGTTTCTCCACCAAATGCCCGCCCAGCTCGAAGAGCGGGAAATCACTCGGGTAATTGCGCAGGTCAATGACCAGCACGCGTGTTCCAGCGGCGCGTTGCAGGTAGCCGCGCACATCAGCGCGCTTCAGCGTGGAGATCTTGATGTACGCGACGCTGTCCGGCAGCATCTGGAAGGCTTCGCCCGGCAGTTCGTGCACACGCGCCCGCGCGAGATTCAGCTGCTTGCTGAGAACGCGCCGGCTGTCGATCGCGAGGCGCCTGCCGTTCCGCTCCACGGTGACGCGCACCATGCCGGTATCGCCGCGCGTGAGATAGAAGCCCATGTCACGCAGGCGGGTCGGTTCATTCGAGGCCGAGTAGAACGGGCGCCAGGCCACGACCAGCGAGTCCACGCGCCGGCCGCCAATACGTTCGATCACGTCGCCACGCTGCAGGCCGGACGCGGCACCGAGGGCGTCATGGGTGAATCCGGTGACCACGGCCTTGCCTTCAATGAAACGAACGGTCACCGGCAGCTCGGCATCACCACGCGGCGGGCGCAGTCCCAGGTCACCCCACGTGTTGGAGTGCGTGTCGTGAATGCGCGCCGACAACCGCATTAGCTCGAGGCGGTATGCAGCCGAATCGTCCGCCGCCACAAACCTCGGGATGAACTCGGCGAGCACGGCGTTCCAGTTCTCGTTCATCACATCGCGATACGGGAACCAGTATTCGATGATGTTCCAGAAGCGGTAAAGCGCGAGCAGACGGTAACCTGCATCCGGCACCGGCTGGAAACGATAGGCGACCTCGGCATCGAACACCGGATTGCCCACGTTTGGCGTCTGGGACACGTAATACTGCGGCCCGTTTGCGTGCCGATTCAGGTAGATGTTGCGCAGCCTGCTGCCCAGCGCGCCGGTGACCGCGGGATCGCCGATCCAGTCGATCGCGGGCATGATCTGAGCCTGGACGGGTGCCGCAGCGCACGGACGACACGGATCGGAATCGCCCACATGCGCGAGCCATGCGTCGATGGCGCGCACAGCAGCAGCGCGATGGCCGGCCGCCAGCACCTGCGGCAGCACGCGAAACAGCTCGTTATCCCAGTTCAGCTTGCCGGATGTGATGCGCGGATGATGGTATTTCGCAAAGCCCCACACCTTCCCCAGCAAAACCAGGTTGTCGATCTGGTGGGCGGCCAGGCGGGCGGGATCGATCCCGGAGCCCTTCGTGAACGCGGTATCCGCCGGATCGGGCGTCCGCGCGGGCGCGTCCTGGTACGGCTTGCCGTCCACGAGCAATTGCAGATCGTCGACCCAGATGGTGCCCGGACCGGCGAGCAGTGCTCCCAGGAATATCTCGCGCGCACCCGCCTGCAACGGCAGACGAATCGTGTATTCCGCCCAATCGCGGGTTCCCGAGATGTTGCGTGCCTGCATGTTGTCGAAGCCCAGGACCTGTCCGCCTGCACCGTCGATACGCAGCCACAGTCCGGCCCACTCCTGCACATCCTGCAGGCGCAGCCAGCCGCGCAGCTCGATGGTTTGGCCGGCGACCGCCGGCAGCTTCATGGTCAGCGTCGAAAAATTGCCCGAGCTCGAAGCCGTGCGGTCGATGCGGCCGGCGAGCGGCGCGCTGCGGAAGGTCGTGCTGTCGACCGACAGTGTGACGGGCGGCCCGCCGGACCACCCGGCCGGCTGACCGGTCGGCATGCGGGCGGTGAATGCGAACGCGGCGGCGGGGTTCGTTTGCGGGTATGCGTTTACCGCGCCGGCGACGATCGCGATCGGCAGAAAGAGCACGCGGACGGTGCGCATGAAGCTTGTCCTTTGCTGGGACCTCGAGGACGGGGGTGCGGCTAGCCTGAATATAATTCTGCGAAAATGTGCGAAGCCACCCTCCGAATTCAGGTTTTGCCTGACATTTCGGCTCCTGGCGAGCGATAATTTCTAACCATGACCACCCCACGCGCGGATGCCGTGCTGCGCGGCCTGAGCCGCTCCATCGGCAACACACCGATGCTGGCCATCGAGTGTCGGTTTCGAGGCCGGTTATTCACCATTTACGCCAAGTCCGAGCAGCACAACCTCACCGGCAGCATCAAGGACCGGATGGCCCTGCACGTGCTGCGGCGCGCGCACAACGCGGGTCTGTTGCCGCCGGGGAGCACCATCGCAGAAGCGACCAGCGGCAATTCCGGCATCTCCTTCGCCGCGATCGGGCGCGCGCTGGGCCACGAGGTGACCATCTTCATGCCGGACTGGATGAGCAGGGAGCGCGTCGAGCTGATCCGCAGCTTCGGCGCGACGGTCGTTCCGGTCAGCCAGGAGCAGGGCGGCTTTCTGGGTGCGATTGCGCTGGCGGACGCGCTCGCGGAGCGCGACCCCACGGTCTTTCTGCCGCACCAGTTCTCGAACAACAGCAATGTCGAAGCACATGAGCTGGCGACCGGACCCGAGATCTGGCACCAGCTGGCGACGCGTCAGCTCGTGCCGGATGGTTTTGTCGCCGGCGTCGGCACAGGCGGCACGGCCATGGGCGTGGGGCGGTTTCTGCGCTCGCAGAACCGCGCGGTGCGTGTCCATCCGGTCGAGCCGTCCGAGTCACCTACGCTGACGACCGGCTGCAAGGTGGGGAAGCACCGCATTCAGGGTGTGTCCGACGAGTTCATCCCCACGATCGTCGAGCTCGACTACCTCGACCGTCCAATCGCCGTTTCGGATGGCGATGCCATTCTGATGGCGCGCGCGCTGGCGGCGCAGCTCGGACTCGGCGTCGGCATTTCTTCCGGCGCGAATTTCCTGGCCGCACTGCTGCTGCAGGCCGAGTTGGGCGCTGATGCGGTGATCACGACCGTGTTTCCGGATGACAACAAGAAATACCTGAGCACGGCACTGCTGCAGGATGAGCCCCGGCGCGCTGACTATCTGACACCTGAAGTGGAGCTTCGCTCGTACGACGTCATCCGGCGCGTCTGCCGCACGTGCTGCGACCTGGATGAGTGCGAGCATTGGGGGGAGCTGAGCCTGCAGCTCGCTTGCGAGCCGACCTGCGTGGGCTGCTGACACCCGGAATGAGCATCGGACTTTAGGCGGGTTTCAGATAGACTCGACCCGTTCACTTCGCAGAAACAGGTCGGTTGGGGAGTCTTCGGCGGCGACGACGCCACCCCGATACTGGCTCAGCGACCGTTCGCGCCTCCACTCGCGCCGCGCAGCAGCCGCACGTGTATCAGACCCGCGTTGATGAGAGCGGCGCCTGCAATGACTACCAGACCGATCGTGGCATTATCGAATAACTCCGGGTCGATTGCCGCGACCAGGGGCACCATGATCATTGACCATGGCGCGGTCAGCAGCAGGGCAGGAATGCCGGTAAAGGGATCGCCGGTTGCGATGGGCAGAGCCCCGGCGGCCGCGACCGCGGCGAGGTAGGCGAGCACCAGCCGGCTATGCCGCGGCAGGCGGAGGTATCGTGCGAGCATGCGGTCCCTTCCGGCGGTGTGCCGTCATTTGCGGACGGTGCCTCCTCTGTACCTACCTGCCGCGGAACTTATCGAAAACGCGTTCAAGGACTTTTGCGTAGCGACAGTCCGTCGTTTTATACGTCCAGGTTCTTCACGTACCGCGCATTCTCCTCGATGAACTTGCGGCGCGGCTCCACGTCATCCCCCATGAGCGTCGAGAAGATCGAGTCTGCTTCGATCGCATCGTCGAGCGTGACCTGCAGGATCGTGCGCGTCTCCGGATCCATGGTCGTCTTCCAGAGCTGCTCCGGGTTCATCTCGCCCAGGCCCTTGTAGCGCTGCACGTTGATGTTCTTGCCGCCATCCGTCTTGGACTGCATGCGCTGCACGATCTGGTCGCGCTCGTCCTCGCCATACGCGTAATGCTCTTCCTTACCGCGCGCCACGCGATACAGCGGCGGCTGCGCGATGTAGATCATCCCGCCCTCGATCAGCTCCTTCATGTGGCGGTAGAAGAAGGTGAGCAGCAGCGTGCGGATGTGCGCGCCATCGACGTCCGCGTCGGTCATGATGATGATCTTGTGGTAGCGCGCGCTCTTCACATCGAAGTCATCCTCACCAATGCCCGTGCCGATGGCCGCGATGATGGTGCGGATCTCCTCGTTGGAGAGGATCTTGTCGAGGCGCGCCTTCTCCACGTTCAGGATCTTGCCGCGCAGCGGCAGGATCGCCTGGTAGGCGCGGTCGCGTCCCTGCTTGGCGCTGCCGCCCGCCGAGTCGCCCTCGACGAGGTAGATCTCGCACAGCGCCGGATCACTGATCGAGCAGTCCGCGAGCTTGCCGGGGAGCACGCTGCCTTCCAGCGCATTCTTGCGACGGACCAGCTCACGCGCCTTGCGCGCGGCAATGCGCGCCCGCGCGGCCTGCAGCGCCTTGTCGATGATGGCGCGTGCGACCGAGGGGTTCTCCTCCAGGAAGGACGAGAGCTTCTCATTCACGACCTGCTCGACCGCGCCACGCACCTCGGAGTTGCCCAGCTTGGTCTTGGTCTGCCCCTCGAATTGCGGCTCGCGCACCTTCACGGACAGCACGCAGGTCAGGCCTTCGCGCACGTCATCGCCCGAAAGGGTGTCCAGCTCCTTTTTCAGGTAGTTGTTCTTGCGCGCATAGTCGTTGAGCGAGCGCGTGAGCGCGGCCTTGAAGCCGGTCAGGTGCGAGCCACCCTCGTGCGTGTTGATGTTGTTGATGAAGGTAAACGTGTTCTCGGTATAGCCGTCGTCGTACTGCAGCGCCAGCTCGATCTCGGCTTCCTCGCGGGAAGCCTCGAGATACACCGGCTTGGGGTGCAGCGGCCGGCGCGTGCCACGCAGGAATTCCACGAACTCCTTGATGCCGCCCTCGGCATGATACTCTTCCCGACGTTGGGCGCCGCTTTCGTCCGGGCGCTCGTCCGCCAGCGTGATGCGCAGTCCCTTATTCAGGAAGGCCAGCTCGCGCAACCGGTTGGACAGCGTGTCGTAGCTGTAGTTGAGATCCGGAAAGACCTGCGGATCGGCCTTGAAGGTCACCTTCGTGCCGGTGTCCTTGGTCTTGCCAATGACCTCCAGCTCCTTGGTCTTGGTGCCGCGCGCATAGCGCTGATGATGGACTTTGCCATCCCGGCGGACCTCGACCTCCAGCCACTCCGACAGCGCATTCACTACGCTGACGCCCACGCCATGCAGACCGCCCGACACCTTGTAGGAGCGTTTGTCGAACTTGCCGCCCGCGTGCAGGATGGTCATGGCCACTTCCACGCCCGGCAGCTTCTCGGTGGGATGCTTGTCCACCGGGATGCCACGGCCGTTGTCCGTGACGCTCACTGAATTGTCGGCATGTATGACGACGTCGATGCGGTCGCAGTAGCCGGCGAGCGCCTCATCGACTGCGTTATCGACAACCTCGTAGACGAGGTGATGCAGTCCGCGCGGGCCGGTCGAGCCGATGTACATGCTCGGGCGTTTGCGTACTGCTTCCAGACCCTTCAGGACCTGGATCTGACTGGCACT
>CBJLQC010000036.1:0-10683 GCA_966424955.1 uncultured bacterium
TTCAGCCGTGAATGGGGCGGCGCGGTGTTCGTGGATGCCGGCGATGCCTTCGACGACCGCTTCGACGCGCAGATCGGCGTCGGCGTCGGCCTGCGCTGGCGCTCGCCGGTCGGGCCGGTGCGGCTGGACGTCGCGCACGGCTTCGGCGACGCCGCCCAGCAAAGCGTGCGCCTGCACCTGAACATCGGGCCGGACCTGTGAGCACGCCGGCGCCCGCGCCACGTTCCTTCGCACGCCGCTGGTCGCGGCGCATCGGCCTGGGCGCGGTGCTGCTGGCGGTGGCGACGGCCGCGCTGCTGTTCTGGCTGCTGGAAACGACCACCGGCCGCGACACCCTGCTCGGCCGCGTGCTCGGCCTGCTGCCGCCGGATTCGCTGAGCTGGCAACGCGCCGAAGGCACGGTGAGCGGCCCGCTGGAACTGTTCGGCGTGCGCTACGCGCAGGACGGCGTGGTGTTCACCGCCGAACGCCTGCTGCTCGATCCCGACGTGCTGCCGGTGCTCGGCCGTCGCCTGCAGCTGGACCGGCTGGAAGTGGACGGCGCGGTGCTGGTGCTGCCAGCCGCCGCGAACGAACCGTTCGCGCTGCCGACCTGGCCCGAGGTGCTGCCGCGCCTGCCGATGCCGCTGCGCATGCGCAGCGAGCGGCTCGACGTGGACGGCCTGCGCATCGAACGCGATGGCAAAACCCTGGTCGACATGCGCACGCTCGACGTCACCGCCCTGCAACTGGTCGGCGACGGCTTCGAAACCGGCACCCTGTCGCTGGACAGCAACCTCGGCCGGCTCACGCTGAAGGGCGACTACCGCCCCGACCGCAACTTCCGCACCGCCCTGGACGCGACCTGGTCGCGCGACGCCACCGAGACCACGCCGGCCGCCAACCTGCAGCTGAGCGCGAAGGGCGACCTGGACGACATGGCGCTCGAACTCGCCGGCCGCGCGCCGCAGCCGCTGTCGCTGACGCTTTCACTGCGCGGATCGTCGCAGGCGCCGGACTGGAGCCTGCGCACGCAATCGGAAGGTTTCGACCCCGCGCTGTCCGGCGCCGGCGCCAGCGAGCCCCTGGCCTGGCGCCTGGACGCCAGCGGCCGTGGCGGCGAAGCGACGCTGCAGGGCGAAGCCAGCCAGGGCGAACTGCGCATCGTCATCGAGCCGTCGCGGCTCGTTCTGGCCAGCCAGATGCTGCGCGCGGAACCGCTGCGACTGCAGCTGCCGCAGGGTCCGCTGGAACTGAACGGCAAGCTGCTGGTGGACGGCGACCACGCCGCCTTCGACGCGACGGCCCGCAGCCCCGGCCTGCGCCTGGAGCCCGCCACCGGCGAACCGGGTGCGACACCGGTGACCGCCCGCGGCGAACTGCACGCGGCCGGCACCTTCGACCACTGGTCACTGGCCGGCGAAGCCCGCTTCGAACGCGCCGGCGAACAGGCACGCCTGGCCCTGGAAGGCATTGGCGACGGCGGACAACTGGCGCTGCGCACGCTGCGCGCCGACACCCCGACCGGTTCGCTCGACGGCGGTGGCCGGCTGCGCTGGTCGCCGGCGCCCGGTTTCGAACTCGATGCCGCGCTGGCCGGTTTCGACCCCGGCTATTTCCTGCCCGACTATCCCGGTGCGCTCAGCGGCCGGCTGGTCGCGAACGGTGACCGGCGCGAGGACGGCCAGTGGCGTGGCCACGCGCAGATGGCGGACCTTTCCGGGCAGTTGCGCGACCGCCCGGTGTCCGGCCGCCTGCTCGCCGACTGGAACGGCGACCGCGGTACCGGCGAAGCCGAGCTGCGCATCGGCCGCAGCGTGGTCGGCGCACGCGGCGGCTTCGGCGCGGTGTACGACCTGCAGGCGCGTTTCGCGCCGCTGGACCTGTCCGACCTGATGGCGGACGCCAGCGGCGTGCTCGACGGCAGCCTGCATCTGCAGGGCCCCGCCGCCGCGCTCGACTACGCCGCCGAACTGCAGGGCGTGAACCTGGCCTGGGACGGCCAGCACATCGATCGCCTGCGCCTGTCCGGCACCCTGCCCGCGCGCGGCGATGCCGGCGCTTTTGAACTGGGCGTCGAAGGCGTGGCGGTTGCCGGCATCGCCGTCGAACGCGTCGACGCACGCGGCAACGGCAGCCTTGCCGCGCTGCGGCTGCAGGCGGCGGCAAGCGGCGAACCGGGCGACCTGTCGCTGGCCGGCGAAATCGCGCGCAACGGCGCCGAATGGCGCGGCCGTCTCGACCAGCTGCGCCTGGCCATCGAACAGGCGCCGGTGCTGAACCTCGAGGACCCGGCCCCGTTCCGCTGGGGCCCGTCGCTGCACCAGCTCGACCGCGGCTGCCTGCTTGCCGAAACGGTCGGCGGCCGCCTTTGCCTGGCCGCACAGACCAATGCGGTCACGATCGAAGGCGAAGCCCTGCCGCTGGCACTGGCCCAGCCCTGGCTGTCGCCCGACGAGGCGCTGCCGCTGGACGTGCACGGCACGCTCGACCTGCGGGCCGACCTGCAGCGTGGCCGCAACGGCGCCTGGCGCGGCGACGGCCGGCTGGCCTCCGCACGCGGCGCGCTGCGCCTGGACGAAGACGCCGAACGTGAGCTCTTCGGCTACACCGACCTGCAGCTGCAGTGGCGCCTGGACGGCGACAGGCTCGATGGCGATCTCAGCGCCGGGCTCGCCGGCGATGGCGAAGTGCAGGCGCGTTTCGCCACCGGCCTGGCCGGGGCCGCTCCGATGGACGCGGAACTGCGCCTGGACGTGCGCGACCTGACCTGGCTGGAACTGTTCTCGGAAGACCTGGCTGGCCCCGCCGGCCACCTGCAGGGCCGGCTGCAGATCGCCGGCACGCGCGCCGACCCGGCTTTCTCCGGGCAGGCAAGGCTGCGCCAGTTCGCGGCCGAGCTGCCGGCCCTGGGCGTGAAGCTGCGCGACGGCGAAGCCGAACTGATCGGCACGCCCGATGGCGCGTTGCGCGTGGACGGCCAGCTCACGTCCGGCGAAGGCCGGCTGCGCCTGGACGGCAGCCTGAACTTCCGCGACGACACCGCGCCGCTGCAGCTGGTGCTGGTCGGCCAGGACGTCACGCTGGCCAGCACGCCCGAGCTGTACGTGATCGCCCATCCGGACCTGACCCTGCGCTGGCTCGACGACCTGCTGGAGGTGCGCGGCACCCTGGTCGTGCCCGAAGCGCGCGTGGACCTGGAGGCGCTCGATTCCAGCGTCAGCGTGTCGCCCGACGTGGTGGTGGTCGACCCGCTCGACGGCCCGCGCGAACGCGCGACGCCGCTGGACCTGGACTTCGCCGTGACCCTGGGCGAGGACGTGAAGCTCAAGGGCTTCGGCCTCGACGGCGCGATGACCGGCCGGCTCGCGCTGCGCGAATCGCCGGGTCGGCGCGCCACCGCCAGCGGCAACCTGGAAGTGACCGGCAAGTACCGCGCCTATGGCCAGGCGCTGACGATCGAACGCGCGCGCCTGGGTTTCGCCGAGTCGCCCTACGACAACCCCACGCTCGACATCCGCGCAGAACGCGAGTTCGACGAAGTCACCGTCGGCGTGCAGGTGCGCGGCACCGCGCGCCGCCCGGAAACCACCGTGGTGTCGTCACCGGCCATGGAAACCAGCGAGGCCCTGTCCTGGCTGGTGTTCGGCCGCCCGCTCAGCACCACCACCAGCAACGACACCGAACAGCCCAGCGCCACAGCGCTCGCCCTCGGCGCCGGCGGCAACCTGGACGCGCAGCAACTCGGCGCCCAGCTCGGCCTGGACGAAGCCGGCGTCACCGACTCGCGCAACCTCGGCGGCGCCACCTTCACCATCGGCAAATACGTCTCGCCGCGCCTGTTCCTCAGCTACGGCGTGTCACTGATCGGCACCGGGCAAGTCGTGACGCTGAAGTACCTGCTGACCCGCGGCTTCGACATCAGCATCGAGCAGGGCAATGAGAGTGCGGCGTCGTTGAACTGGCGGCGGGAGAGGTAGGCAGGCCTACATGCGCGCGCTCAATGTTGACTACGCAGACCAGCAGTACAGCGCTCCACCTCGAATACCGTGCGCGCCAAGCGCTTTCAGATCACTGCCCCAAAAGCAGTAGAACGTATCTTGCTCGGGCTGATAGACCAGCCAGTAGCCATCGTTGTATGCGACGCATTCCGCAGTTACGACGGTCCCCACTGGCATGTCGGAGAACCCAGGAGGCATCACGACAGCACTAATGCTAAATGGATCGCACTTGTGTCGGCGTATGTCGTCGCGGAGATTCGAGATGTACTGTTCTTCATCTTCCCCGCGATCGACGCGAACCCCCTCCCATCCCAAGAGGGAGCTCTCAAGTTTTTCGATCGCCGATACTGATTCCATATGATCTTTCTCACTCAGTTGCGCAGCCTTTCCGCTACCGATCGATAGTCTTGCTTTCCGGGTAGTGAAGGGTCTCATGAGGCTTGTCACCCGTTGCCGGAATATCTATTCGTGGACCAGAACCACCTCTCGCTGGCCTTAGGACTATCCCATTCTCTCCGACCTGTGTACCAGGTGGGTAACTGCTGCCTTCTGCGGCTGGAGCGGAGGACCCTCCCGTGAGGTTCCCAAAATCAGCTTCTGCGTCCCCGGACCCACCATTCTCCGGGGAAAGTGGGCCACTGTTGTGGCGGTTGCCCTGAGGACCTGCCTTACCGTCTTGCTCTCCCACCAACTCACCAGGAATTGGGAGTGGCCCACGGACTCCGCTATCTTCAGACGAATTTTCGCCAGCCTCTTCTCCGCCTTCGCTTGTCGACTGTTGAATTAGCGTGCCGACGTAAACGATAGCAACCACGGTCATCTGCGGGCCAATAAAGATCAAGCCGCCTGGGCTCACATCAACTTCACAGTATGTCGTTGTGCACGCTACGCGCCCATCCGGATCTTTGAAGTTGTATGGACTGTTTGCCGCGTAGTTGTAACGATTGAAGTTCCAGCCACTCTGCATGTCTGATGCCACCGGATCCACGCTCAAGAACCTCCCGATCGCCGGATCGTAATAGCGCTGCTGCATGTATACCAGCTTCGACGCGGCATCCATCTGATGCCCCGTGAACCCCGGCCCCGCCTGCCACGTGCCATCCGCCGGCTCCCCATACGCCGTCATCCGCTCGCGCCGCGTCACCACGCCGGATTCGCTGGTTTCCGCCACTGGGCTGCCCAGGGCGTCGGTGTGCTGGTAGCGCACCGTGGTCGCGCCGCCGCTGATGGCCACGCTGCGCTTGGCCACCAGGCTGCCGGCCAACTGGATGTAGTGGTGCCGCGTCGTGGAATTGCCAAACGACCCCCGGCTTTACGCACCAAGGCGACGGTTCAGAGCATGGCACCGTCGGAGATGCCGCCTGCCGTTGAGGTCATGGTCGTTGGTATCGTCGAGGATGATGGTTGTGCCGAGCAGGCCCTGGCTGCGCTGCATCTGGCGGCGCGCTGACCGCAACCCGTCAAGCGCTACTCCACATCCGCCTGCTGGGATGTCTCGAATCGAGATCCCTCCCGATTCAGCGTCAATGGGTAGTTTGGCCGCAGCTTTCGCTGGGTCCTGGCAACGAACGGAACCGTATTCGACTCGGAGATGATTCTGTATCCACCATCCTCGAACTCCGCGTAGGCGATTTTCAGTTCGTACCTTCTTTGATCGTCAAGACAGAAGACTTCCGATAGCTGCCCCACTTCCTCATTGAAGCGGAAACTCCCTCCTGTCGGAATGGTGATTCGCCCCGACTCCAGCTGGTCGACGCCGACGCACTGACCAATCAAACTTCCTTCGACCGAAAAAACATAGAACACGTCAGACGCGGGCGACTTCAACAACGAAGTAGGTTCGACCGAGAAGGTAATGTCGCCT
This sequence comes from uncultured bacterium, assembly GCA_966424955.1. Classification (GTDB taxonomy): domain Bacteria; phylum Gemmatimonadota; class Gemmatimonadetes; order Longimicrobiales; family RSA9; genus CBJLQC01. The sequence continues at coordinate 5,845 of CBJLQC010000036.1, forward strand.
TTGCCATTGTTCTTCAGATCCAGCGCCAGAAGGCCATTCCTGTCCTCAACCTCCAGGAGCAACGGAGAGTCCTGCGGCGTTCCGCAGGATGCGCAAAGCAGCGAGAGAACAAGGGCCAGAGGCATTGCTGTCAAGTGTTTGGCGTTCATCGTTCCGCGGCCTCCCAAGCATCGACGGCATCCTGCGCTTTGTTCCTTTCATTGACGAAGTGGTCGACCTCTTCCTGGGTGCTACCGTAGTCCCCTGCATTGTCGATGTTGCGTTGATACATCTTGACCTCTTCCATGGCAACTTCCTTCGGAGTTGTCGCCGGTGCATCAGCGTTATGGTGCCCGGCTTCGTGATCCAGTGTGGCCTCGAGCTTCGAGCGGGTTTCAAACTCCGAATCTCCTAAAACAACTGCCCCTGGTGTGTACTCTGCTCCGCGACTACCCGGATTCCCGACAAACACCTGCACGCCGTCGAGTTCGATGCCCTCGGTTTCGATAATGATGTTGGCGACAATGACCTTTTGTTCAGGTGTCAAACCGGCGAACGACCCCTGCGGATTCACGCGGCCATTGTGACGGCCATCCGGATCCAGAAAGACGTAGGGGCTGTTCGCCGCGTATGCGAACCTATTGAACGAGTCTCCGTCGATCGTAGATGTCGGAACCGGGTCGATGGAAAGAAATCTTCCAATCGCAGGATCGTAATAGCGCTGCTGCATATATACCAGCTTCGACGCGGCATCCATCTGATGCCCCGTGAACCCCGGCCCCGCCTGCCACGTGCCATCCGCCGGCTCCCCATACGCCGTCATCCGCTCGCGCCGCGTCACCACGCCGGATTCGCTGGTTTCCGCCACTGGGCTGCCCAGGGCGTCGGTGTGCTGGTAGCGCACCGTGGTCGCGCCGCCGCTGATGGCCACGCTGCGCTTGGCCACCAGGCTGCCGGCCAACTGGATGTAGTGGTGCCGCGTCGTGGCGTCGGAGGAGTAAATCTGCTGGCCCGATTGGCTGTAGTAGAAGTAGGTCGACGCGCCGGCGGTCTCGTGCACGCGCCGGCCGAGGCCGTCGTAGATGTAGCTGCTGGAGACGCCGCCGACCGTGCTGGCGGTCATGCGGTTGGCGGTGTCGAAGGTGAAGGTGTCGGTCGCGCCGCCGCCCGAGGCCGTGCGGCTGATCAGGTTGCCCCGGGTGTCGTGGGCGACGGTGTAGAGCGTGGCGCCGGCGGCGTTCTTCACGCCGCTCAGCCGGTTCGTCGCGTCGTACTGGTGCCGTATGGTGCGTGACCCCTGGTCGAGCTGGCGGATATTGTCCAGGACGTCATAGGCGAACACCGCGTTGCCGCCCTGGGCGGCGCCGGCAGTGACGCCGGTCAGGCGATCCAGCGCGTCGTAGGTCATGGCCCGGTTACCGGGCTGGCCCGAAAGCCCGTCGGAGATGCCGGCGACGTTGCCGTTGAAGTCGAAGTCGTACGTGTCGTCGAGGATTTTTGTCGTACCCAGCAGGTCCTGGCTGCGTTCCGGCAGCTGGCGCGCGTTCTGCGTCAGGGTATGCACGATGCCGTTGCCATAGGTGAACTGCTTGAGCGCACCATTCGGGAAGTAGGTCGCACCGGTCGCATAGGTTCCCGCCTGGGTGGCTTGACCCAGCGCATTGGGCGCGAAGCTGACGGACTGTCCGTCCATGTACGTCGTCGTGGCGTGGTGGCCATTGGCGTTGTAGCCATGGCCCCACAGCCAGTTGATGGTGTTCCAGAGCAGCCGCTCGCTGGTGAGCATCCCGCGCTTGTTGTACCCGTACTCGATCGTCACCGGGCCATTGCTTCCCGCCAACTTGGTGACCGAGGCGACGGCGCCATCGGGGAAGTAGGTAGTGGCGACGTCCTCGGCGGTCCCCGGATAGTCAACCAGCTGGACCCGGTTCATCACGTCGTAGGTCCGGACCGTTCGGCTGCTTGCCGGAACCGAAAGGCAGGAAGTGTCACTGTTGGCGGGGCACTCGACCGTCCAGATCAGATTCTGGGCGGCGTCGTACTGGTGATAGCGGGTGCCCTCCTCGGGTGAGTTGGTGCGGCGAAGCCGCATCTGCAGGTCGTAGTAGTAGTTCCTGCTCAGACTCTGGCTGCCACCGCTCCAGGTGCCCGAACGATTGACCACCGTTGGCGTTCCCAGTCGCAGATCGCGGGTGATGGTCGTCGTGGTGTTGGCTGGCGCCTCGATAACCAAGGGCATCGAGGTGTCTGGTTCGCCCCAGGTCAGGAAGCTTGTGGTTGTCGGGAACAGGCGCGGGTTCGTTACCCGCGTCCTGAAATCATCCAGGTATTCCGTGGTTGTCGTCAGCGGCCCATCCTCGGAATCCTGCGCCACCGACGTCACCCTGCCGAGCCCGTCGTACTCGGTCCAGACACCTTGCGAAAAGCTCGCCAGGGAGCTGACCGTCGCCAGGGGATAGGCGGCAAAGATCGTTCGCCCGTTGCCGTCGTAGTTCCATGCGCTGTAGCGGCGTGTTCCGGTCGGGTTGGCGCTGTCGTATTCGTGCATCAGGCGCGGGCGCCACATCGCGTCGAAGTAGGTGCGCTTGTAGCCGTTGCCGGTATTGGTCTGCAGGCGCCACGTGCCCGCCGGGAAGCCCAGCTCGCTCGCCGTGAGCTTGGTGAAGCTGAGCTGGGTGTTGTTCCAGGCGACACTGTCTCCGCTCGGGTACTGGATGAGCTTGAGGCGACCCACCGAGTCGTAGTCGTAGTTGGTCGCGTTGCCGTTCTGGTCGGTGACACGGGTGATCCAGCCCAGGGCGTTGACGATCGCCGACTGCGTGGTGGCATCGGCATAGGTGATCAGGCGCGGGAGGCCCCGGTACCAGTCAGTCGCAGCCGTCGTGTTGGCCTTTCCGTCCTTGATCGTGTGGGGAACGCCGTTGGCGTGGTAGCTGATCTCCTGGATGAACAGGTCACCGATGCCGTACTGCTTGATCGGCAGCGCCAGGGAGTTGAACTCGGTCCGCGAGACCTGAATCTCGGTACCGGGGGCAGTGATCCGCTCTCTTTGAACCTGGCCGAGCACCCAAAGCGACAGATTGTCTTGGTAGTCCGTGACCTTCGTGCGCGATCTCTGCGTGGTGCTGTCCGCCACGCGGATGCTCGACTGCACCTCGGTTGTGGGCCGGTCGAAGCTGTCCAGCACCGTCGCCTGGCGACTGAAGTCGATGCCCTGCAGGCGGATCATCGTGCCTTTCCATGGTCGCCGGAACTCGTCCTGGAAGCCATCACCCTCCGCCTGCTGGCTGTAGCCCCAGTTGTCGGGGATTGCCATTGCCGAACGACTGAAGTCGTAGGTGTATGTCGTTCGTTGGATCGAATTGGTGACCCGCTTCTGGGCGTCATAGGTCGGGCCGGCACCGACACCGACATCCACGGCCTTTAGCTTTCCTTCGTCGAAGCCGTAGATGTTGCCGTGGGCGTAGTGCACCCATTCATTGTTCGGCCCGCGCACGATCGTCCGGCTTTCACCCCGGCATTCGGAGCTGTAGCTGGTGCAAACCGGCTTGGCGCAATCGGTCTGGAGCGTCAGGGTGCAGCGCGGACGTTGGCGGGTGGCGCCGCGCACCATCCAGTCGTAGCGGTCCGATTCGTAGCTGTAGTTCCAGACCGCGGTCGTCATGTTCGGACCGCTGATGGACTTGGAATCGAGCGTCAGGGAGATGCTGGAGAACGGATAGCGTGGCGTATCGTCGTTCTCATCGTTCATCTCGTGCCCTTCCGGGATCACGATGTTGTCGCAGTTCACCGGCACGCCGCTGCGGTTGTGTTCCTTCAGCTTCATCGTGAAGGTGCCGACCGCGCCCGAGGGATGCGTGATCGTTCCCACCGGCGTCAATGAATAGTTGCTGGGATCCTGCAGCATGAAGCAGTTCCGGGAGCCCTCGATATTGGCTTCCGGATAGATGATCTCGGCATTGGTGAACTGGGCGAAGTTGATGGCCCAGACGTTGCTGTTCGGGTTGTCCGGCGTGGACTGGGCAACACCGGTCAGCGTGCCGCGGCCGGAGCCGGTGGCGCCGTAGCTGTAGTTCCAGGTCCGGGTACCGTCCGTGACGCTGGAGATGGCGCCACCTGAGTAGGTGACGGTGATCTGTCGACCTTCGCCACCGGCCACATCCTTGATGCTGGTCAGCCGGGCAGGCTGGTTCCAGGCGTTGCTGTAGGTCAGTTCGACCGCATTGCCGAAGCGGTCTTCGATTCGGGTGGCATAGAGGGCGTAGCGATGGATCGGGAGCTCCTGGAGCCAGTAGAAGCTTCCCATGCTGGTGTACGAAGTCAGCAAGGTGCCGCGCTTCAACGGCGCTTCGTGCGACCGCGCCATCCAGTCGAACCAGTACTTGGTTCCGTCGGGCGTGATTGCCAGGAAGCCTTCACCGCCGTTGCCGTACGCGCCGCTGCCGTTCTTGATGGTTGCCAGGCAGCTCACCTGGACCTGGTCGTTGGTCATCCACAGGAACGGCCCACCGGTGGTGGGCGTGGCGCCGCTGCCACCGCTTCGCAGCAGTTCTCCGCCTGTGACGCCGGGGATGTTGATCTGCACGCCATGCCAGAAGTCCTGCCAGGTCAGGCCATCGAAACCCGCCGGCAGCGGCGGCCGGTTCGGATCCGTGCAGCGCGCCGCACTGAGCTGGCCCGTCGAGAAGTTCTTTCCCACCCATTCCGACGCGAAGGTCGCGCTGACGTTGGGAAGGTCCAGATCCCAGTCTTTCAGCATTCCGTCGGCGATGCGATGCCGCCAGTCCTTGACCTGGTAACGACGGGTCAGCGCGACCGGGACGCTGCTGTTGCCGGGCACGCTGACGTCGGTCGTGGTGA
>CBJLQC010000037.1:0-10664 GCA_966424955.1 uncultured bacterium
TTTGACCCACTAACCACCGGCTGCCGGAGGCACCGTGCTGACAGCGATTCGATGCAATGCCCGGCAGGTGAGCAGTTCATGACTGTGCCGCTCCTCGACCTACAACGGCAGTACTCAACTATAAAACCAGACATCGATGACGCCGTGGCCCGGGTTATCACGTCGCAACGTTTCATCCTGGGGCCGGAAGTCGAGGCGCTGGAGCACGCGATCGCGAGCTATGTCGGCAGCAAGCACGCTATCGCGTGCGCGAGCGGCACCGACGCGTTGCTGCTCAGCCTCAAAGCCCTGCCGCTGAGTCCGGGCGATGAGGTGGTAGTGCCGTCGTTCACGTTCTTCGCGACGGCGGGCGCCGTGTGGAACGCCGGCTTCCGGCCGGTCTTCGCGGACATGGACGCGCAATCATTCAATATGACGGCGGAGCATGTGCGCGCCGTGCTGACGCCGCGCACGCGTGCTGTCATCGCCGTGCACTTGTACGGGCAAATGGCGCCCATGCCGGCACTGCTCGAGCTGGCGCGCGAGCACGACCTCTACCTCATCGAGGATGCCGCGCAATCGCTGGGCGCGCGGCAAGCGCACGAGGGTGGGGAGCGGCATGCGGGCACGCTGGGCCAGCTGGGCTGCTACTCGTTTTTTCCGTCGAAAAACCTGGGCGGCTTCGGCGATGGCGGGATGATCGTCACCGACGATGGCCAATTGGCTGAGCGCCTCTACAAGCTGCGTGTGCATGGCGGCCGGCAAATGTACCATCACGAAATGGTGGGCCTGAACTCACGCCTGGACGCGCTGCAGGCAGCCGTGCTCGCGGCCAAGCTGCCGCACCTGGATGACTGGGCAGAGGGGCGGCGCGCACACGCGCGCGCCTACGATCAGGCATTCGTGGGTCACGCCCACGTGCAGGCGCCGGTCACTGACCGCGGCAACCATCACGTCTTCAACCAATACACGCTGCGTGTCGAGCGGCGTGACGACCTGAAGGCGCGGCTGGATGCGGCGGGTATCGGCAACGCGATCTACTATCCGAAGCCGCTGCACCTGCAGCAGTGTTTCGAATCACTCGGTTACCGAGGCGGCGAGCTGGCCAACACCGAGCGGGCGGTAACCGAGGTCATCAGCATTCCGGTATTCCCCGAGCTGCGTGCCGACGAGCAGAGCCGGGTGATCGAGGAAATCAGCTCGTTTTACAGATAGCATAGCTGGAGAGAACATGCGCATTGCGGTAGTTGGCACTGGATATGTCGGGCTGGTGGCGGGAGCGTGTCTGGCGGACACCGGTTTTGATGTGTATTGCGTCGACATCGACGAAGGCAAGATCGAGCGACTGCAACGCGCCGAGATTCCCATCTACGAGCCGGGACTCGAGCAGCTGGTGCAACGTAATCTCGCGGATGGCCGCCTGCGCTTCACCACCGACCTCAAGGAAGCCGTGCAGGACACCGACGTCATCTTCATTGCCGTGGGCACGCCGCCCGACGAAGATGGCAGTGCCGATCTGAAGCATGTGCTGGGCGTGGCCGCGGCCATTGGCACGCACATGAACGGCGAAAAGGTCGTCATTACCAAGAGCACCGTGCCCGTCGGCACGGCGGCCAAGGTGCGCGCGGAAATCGAGAAGCGGACTACGCACCAGGTGCACGTGTGCTCCAACCCCGAGTTCCTGAAGGAAGGCGCGGCGGTCGATGATTTCATGAAGCCGGACCGCGTGGTGGTCGGCGTGGACTCCGAGTACGCGCGCCGTGTGCTGGCCGAGCTCTACGAACCGTTCGTGCGTACGGGCAACCCCATCATTTTCATGGATGTGGCGTCCGCCGAAATCACCAAGTATGCGGCCAACGCGATGCTGGCGACGCGCATATCCTTCATGAACATGATCGCCAATCTGTGCAGCGCGGTGGGCGCCGACGTCGATATGGTGCGCAAGGGCGTGGGCACCGACTCGCGCATCGGGGCGGCCTTCCTCTTCGCGGGCTGCGGCTACGGCGGCAGCTGTTTCCCGAAGGATGTGAAAGCGCTGATCCGCACGCTGCACGACTATCAGATTGATGCCGGTATTTTGGAGGCCACCGAGCGCGTCAATGCACAGCAGAAGGAGGACATGCTGGGACGCGTTCAGCACCGCTTCGGCGGCAAACTGAGCGGCCGGACCTTCGCGGTTTGGGGTTTGAGCTTCAAACCGGAAACCGATGACATGCGCGATGCGCCGGCGCTGGTCGTGGTGAACGGACTGGTCGAGGCAGGCGCGCGCGTGCGCGTGCACGATCCGGAAGCCATGGAGGTGGCGCGCCATCATTTCGGCGACAGCGTGGAGTACTGTGAAAACAACTACGACGCGCTGCCCGGTGCCGATGCGCTGATCATACTGACCGAGTGGAAGCCCTATCGGCGTCCGGATTTCGAGCGGATCCGCTCGCTGCTGGCGCGCCCCCTCATTTTCGATGGGCGGAATCTTTTCCGTCCGGAGAAGATGCGGGAATTGGGTTTTGGCTACGCCAGCGTTGGTCGGCCGAACGTAGGCGAACTGGTTCCGGCCTGAGCGACATGGATCTTCGTCAGCAGATTCAGCGCGCGAAGCGGGCTTTCGAAGGGCACGAGTACGCGGCCGCGCTGACGGATCTCCAGGATGTGCTGAGTCGCAACCCGCACTTCGCGGACGTGCGACAGCTCACGGGCTTGTGCCTCAGTTTTCTGGGGCACGCCGAAGCGGCGCTCGTCGAATTCGATCACGCCATCGCCCTGAATCCCCGGTATATCGAGGCGCATATCAATCGCGCCATCACGTTGAACGAGCTGGGGCGTTTCGAGGAAGCCCGCGCGTCGTTCTCGCAGGCGGCTGCGCTCGAGCTGGAAGCGAAGGGCCCGTATCCCGCGACCGCATCCGCGCGCATCGCCAATGCGCACGCATCGCTGGGCGATCTGTACAGCGAAGCGGGTGCCTGGGCGGAGGCCGCGCAGCAATATCGGCGCGCGCTGGAGCTGCGCGGCCATTTCCACGACATTCGCCTGCGCCTGGCGCAGGCGCTGCTGCAATTGCACCAGACGGCGGAAGCGGCCGATGAGCTGCGGAAGGTGCTGGACGTCAATCCTCGTTTCACCGCCGCGCGGCTGGATCTGGGGCTGGCCTATTTCCGGCTCGGGCACCGCGATGCGGCGGCCCGCGAATGGGAGGCCGTACGGCAGTACGAGCCGCAGAATGCGCAGGTGCGCGCCTACCTTTCGATGATGGGTAAGCAACATGGTTGACGCGCGCCGGGCGATGGTGGTGGGCGTCGTGCTGCTGGCGGCCTGCCGATCGAGCGAAAATGCCGTGCTGCGCGGTGATCGCTTCTGGGCCGACTCGAATTACACCGCCGCGCTGGCCGAGTACCGGCTGGCTGCGCGGCAGAGTGGCAACGACCCGGCGGTCAGGTCGCGAGTCGCGCATGCCTACCTGGCGACCGGGCAATTCGAGCGTGGCCGGCGGGAGTACGACGAGCTCCTGGAAGCGGCGCCGGGCTATACGGAGCAGGCGATCTTCGACTATCTCTCGATGGCCCGCAGCAGCATGGCGCGCGGCGATCGGTTCGGCACTGCACGCGCGGCTGAAGCCGCGCTGGCCCTGCGCCCCGGTCTCGATCTGGACGCGATGTCGATCCCGCTGGCGCGTCACTACGCCTCCGTGGGCGATGTGGATCGCGCGCTGGAGTTCTACAATCGGGCGATCGGCATTGGTGGTGCGGCCAACAGTGCCCTGCTTTTCGAGCTGGCTTCGCTGATCGAGCAGAACGGGAAATGCGTCGATGCGCTGCCCTATTTCCGGGCGTTCGTCGAGCAGACCGCGAGCCGCGACAGTGCCACGGAGGCTCGCTGGCGGATGGGCACCTGTGGGTTAGAGCGGGGCCGCCAGGTATTGGCGGGCGGTGACGCCGAGCGCGCCCTCGAACTCATCGATGTGACGCTGGAGATGGGCGCGCCGCCACACCTGCTCGAGCAGGCCTGGCTGGAACGCGGAGAAGCCCTGCTGTCGCTGAATCGCACTGAGGAAGCACGCAGCGCATTCGAACGGGTATTGGAGCTGGCACCGCCGGCCGGGACGCAGTACAGCCGGCGAGCGGGACAGCGGCTGCAGGAAATGCTGACCGTCCCGTGAAGGCATTGTGTGGCACCGGCAGGGCGGCAAATTGAAACCCGCTCCGCCGGGTAGTGTACCTCGGAGCGCTGGAATTCGGAGAACTCACACGGTTCGAGATCGGATCAGATCGAGGCCGGGATCAAAGCGGATAAATGCACAAATTCGGAAAGCCCGGACTGATCGTCGCGCTGTTCACCCTGCTGGCGGGCTGCGGCGCGCGGCAGGTGCCGTTGACCAATCTCACGGCCGACCAGCTTTTTGAGCGCGCGCAGGCCGAGCTCAATGACCACGACTGGGTCGATGCGATCGCCGCGTTCGACCAGTTCATCATCCAGTATGCTACGCACGCGCGTGTGCAGGAAGCCCGCTACCGGCTGGGCGAAGCGTATTTCGGGCGCAAGGAATACATCACGGCGGCGAACGAATTCAACCGCCTGGCGAATGACTATCCGGCTGGTCCCTATGCCGACGACGCGCGCTTCAAGGTGTGCGAGTCGTATTACCGCCTGTCGCCAAAGACGCAGCTCGATCAGCAGTACACGCGCAGCGCGTTCGATCATTGCCAGTCGCTGATCGCGTACTATCCGAGCAGCGAGTATGCGCCGCGCGCGCAGGAGATGATGACCGAGCTGCGCAACAAGCTCGCGCACAACGAATACGAGGTTGGCGAGCACTACCGCAAACGCGCCGCGTACGACTCCGCGATCATCTACTACGAGATCACGCTGCGCGACTATGCGGATTCGGCGGTCGCGCCGCAGGCACTGGCCAGGCTGATCGAGGTCTATCAGGCACTCGGCTACAAGGAAGAAGAAGAAGCAACGCGCCAGCGTCTGCTCAAGGACTATCCAAACAGCCCGGAAGCGCGCGCGCTACAGCAGGGTCCAGCGACCGCCCATCCGTGAGGATCGGAATCTTCGGAGGAACTTTCGACCCTCCGCATATAGGCCATTTGATTGCGGCGCAGGATGCTCTCCAACTGGTCCCGCTCGACAAGGTGCTCTTCGTCCCCGCGCTGGTCCCGCCGCACAAGCAGCGAAAAGCCGTGTCGTCCGCCGATGTCAGGCTGCGCATGATTCGGGCGGCGATCGCGGGGGACGAGCGCTTCGAGGTGAGCGACGTCGAGCTGAACCGTGCCGGCCCGTCCTATACCGTGGATACGCTGCGCCACCTTCGGGCCGGTGGTGACGAGCTGTTCCTCCTGCTTGGCGTGGACCAGGTGCAGGAGCTTTCGACCTGGCGGGAGCCCGATCAGGTGTTGCACCTCGCCCAGCTGGTCATGCTGGCGCGTACCGGTATCGAAGAGCCGCCGGCAGGCGGTATTGTTAAGCACACTGTGCCAGTAACACGCATTGACGTCTCATCGACGCTGATCCGGCGACGGGTCGCGGCGGGTCAGCCCATCCGCTACCTGGTGCCCGCGGCGGTGGCCGAAATCATTGCGGCGGAAGGGCTATATTCAGGCAGTCCGGGGTAAAACCAGAAATGCTAAAAGACATATTCTCCAAGATGTTCGGCACGCGCCACGAGCGCGAAGTGCGCCGCGTCCAGCCCATTGTCGACGACATCAACGAAATCGCGGCTGATCTGCAGGCCCTGTCAGATGATGAGCTGAAGGCGCAGACGGACAAGCTGCGCGGCATCATCAGGGAGCGTACGGCCGAGCTGGAGAACGAGCTCAACGAGCTGCGCCAGACCAAACGCGAAACCGAGGATGCGGGCGAGCGCGAGGACCTTCAGCAGCAGATCGTGCGCAGCGAGGACCAACTGAAGGAAGTCCTGCAGGCCACGCTCGACGAGATCCTGCCGGAAGCCTTTGCCACCGTGAAGGAGGCCTGCCGCCGGCTGGTCGGCACGCCCATCGTCGTCACCGGGCAGCAGATGACCTGGGACATGGTGCCGTACGACGTGCAGCTGATTGGTGGCTACGCACTGCATCGCGGCAACATTGCCGAAATGGCGACCGGTGAAGGCAAGACCCTGGTCGCCATCATGCCGCTCTATCTGAACGCGCTGGCCGGGCGCGGTGCGCATCTGGTCACGGTCAACTCATACCTGGCGCAGCGCGACAGTGAGTGGATGGGCACCGTCTATCGCTACCTCGGTCTGACCGTCGATTGCATCGATCTGCACGAGCCCAACTCCCCGGATCGCCGCACTGCTTACGCCGCGGACATCACGTACGGCACCAACAACGAGTTTGGCTTCGATTACCTGCGCGACAACATGGTGCACGCGCTCGAGCAGCGGGTGCAGCGCGGCCATTATTACGCGATCATCGACGAAGTCGACTCCATTCTGATCGACGAGGCGCGCACGCCGCTCATCATCAGCGGCCCGGTCGGCGAAGAGCAGTCGGACGAGTATCGCCGCTACAACCCGATGGTGGCAGGCCTGTATCGCAAGCAGGTGCGCATGACCAACGAGCTGGTCGCGCTGGCGGAAAAGGACCTGGAAGAGGGGCGGGAACAGGATGCGGGTGAGCGGCTGCTGGCCGTGCGGCGCGGCTCACACAAGAACAAGCGGCTGCTCAAGCTGCTGGCCGACAATCCGGGCGTCCAGAAGGTCATCAGCAAGGTGGAAGCCGATCTCATGCGCGAGAAGCGCATGCACGAGCTGGATGAGCACATGCTGTACGCCATGGATGAAAAGGGACACAGCATCCACCTCTCGGATACCGGGCTGGATGAGCTGTCGCCGCAGGATCCGCTGGCGTTCGTGGTACCGGACATCTCACTGGAGCTGGGCAAGATCGAGCATGATCCGGACATGCCGCTGGAGGAGAAGCGCGAACGGCGCGCCGCACTCGAGCGCGAGTATGCCGAGAAGAGCCAGAAGATCCACGCCATCCATCAGCTGCTCAAGGCCTACACGCTCTACAACAAGGACGAGCAATACATCATCGAGGATGGCCAGGTCGTCATCGTCGATGAATTCACGGGCCGCAAGATGGCGGGGCGGCGGTGGTCGGATGGTCTGCACCAGGCAGTCGAGGCCAAAGAGGGTGTGGTGGTGCGCGGCGAAACCCAAACGCTGGCGACCATCACCATCCAGAACTACTTCCGCATGTACGACAAGCTGGCTGGCATGACCGGCACCGCGGAAACGGAAGAAGGCGAGTTCCACCAGATCTACGGGCTGGCCGTGTCGGTCATTCCCACCAACAAGGATGTCATTCGCGACGATCGCCACGATCTGGTCTATCGGACAAAGCGGGAGAAGTACAACGCCATCATCGACGAGCTGGACCGCCTGCACAAGCTCAAGCTGCCGGTGCTGGTCGGCACGGTGAGTGTCGACGTGTCGGAGACGCTTTCGCGCCTGCTCAAACGGCGCGGCATTCCGCACAACGTGCTGAACGCGAAGTACCATCTGCAGGAAGCGCAGATCGTAGCCGACGCCGGCAAGGCCGGTGCGGTCACCATCGCCACCAACATGGCGGGGCGCGGCACCGACATTAAGCTGGGCGAAGGCGTGCGTGAGGATCGGACCATCGGGTGGGCGCGGGCCAATGGCCTGGACATCGAAGCGCTGTCCAGCGCGGCCGACCCGACGATGGTGTTCGATCCGGCCAAGGCGGGCGACGACCACGTCGTCGAGCCGGGAGGGCTGCACATCATCGGATCGGAACGCCACGAAGCACGTCGTATCGACCGCCAATTGCGTGGCCGCGCCGGCCGGCAGGGCGATCCGGGCGCGTCGCAGTTCTTCCTGTCGCTCGAAGATGACCTGATGCGCCTGTTCAATTCCGATCGCATTGCCGGGATCATGGAGCGGCTGGGCGCGCAGGAGGGTGAGGTGATCACCCATGCGCTCGTGACACGCTCGATCGGCAGTGCGCAGCGGCGCGTGGAACTGCAGAACTTCGAAGCACGCAAACGGCTGCTCGAGTACGACGACGTGATGAACCAGCAGCGCGAGGTCATTTACGACCTCCGGCTGTTTGCTCTCGAAGGCGGCGCCGATCTCAAGGGCGAAGTCTGGGACATGATCGAGACTGCAGTCACCGAGACCATTCCTGAATACGTGCCCGCCGATTCGCACATCGAGGATTGGGACCTGGCCGGGCTCCGCGAGCGCATCGCCATGGACTACTTCCTGGTAGTCGAGGAGCTGCCGCGCAGCAACGATGCCGACCACGAATTCAGTTCGGCGGAAGATGTCGAGCAGCTGCTCGTGCAGACGGTACGTGATGGCTTCAAGCGTAAGCTGGACAGCTTCGGCGAGCTGCGCGAGCAGATCCTGTCGTGGGTATTGCTGCACGTCATTGACGACAAGTGGCGCGATCATCTGTACGATCTCGACCATTTGAAGGCGTCGATCGGCTTCCGCTCGTACGGGCAAAAGGACCCGCTCATCGAATACAAGCAGGAAGCCTACAACATGTTCGTCGATCTCATGACGGACATCCGCAAGACGGTCGCGTCTCTGACGTTCAAGTCACAGCTGCAGGTGCCGCAGCCCAGGCCGGCGATGCCACAGCGGATAATGCTGAGCGGCCCGAACGACTCGCCGCAGGCGGGACCGATGCGCGCGCAACCCGCGGCGCAGCAGGTCGCGGAGCTGGAGGAAGACGAGCTCACGCACGCGATCGCGGGGCGCGGGGCGGTGCGGCCCATGAGCCGCGGACCCGAGCCGCGCTACACCACGAATCGCGGTGAGGAAGGCGCGCCGCCGGTTCACAAGCCGGTCACTGCCGAGCCCAAAGTCGGCCGCAACGATCCCTGTCCGTGCGGTTCCGGCAAGAAATACAAGAAGTGCCATGGCATAGGGATGGTATAGCCGCGCCGGTAAGGCGCGGCTGCTTCTCCTCCAACCCGCTCGGAACGGTGTGAACTACCGGATACGCAACTGGCCGGCTCAGGAGCGTCCGCGCGAGCGTCTGCACGCGGCCGGCGCCAGCGCCCTCAGCACCCGCGAGCTGCTGGCCATCATCATTGGGAGCGGCACCGAGCGGCAGTCGGCGGTGGATGTCGCGGGGCGCCTGCTACACGACCATGATGGTTCGCTGCGTCAGCTGGCAGCGAGCTCGGCCGGGCAGATCAAGGCCGTGCCCGGGATTGGTCCCGCGGTGGCGGCGCGCCTCATGGCCGCCCTCGAGCTGGGACGCCGCATGGCCCGCGAAGGCGCGGGTGACCGCCCGCGAATCCGCGGGCCGCGTGACGTGTACGATCTTTGTGCGCCCGCGATGCAGGACGCGAAGCAGGAGGAGTTCCGCGTGCTGCTCCTCAACACACAGCACGCGGTCGTGCGCGAATTGGTGGTTACGCGGGGGACACTCGATGCGTCGGTAGTACATCCGCGCGAGGTTTTCCGGGCGGCCATCGTCGAAAGCGCCGCCGCGGTGATCCTGGTCCATAACCATCCGTCCGGCGACCCGACCCCCTCCCGTGAGGACCGGGAGGTGACCGATCAGCTGGCCGAAGCCGGCCGTCTCATCGGCATTGCAGTGCTCGACCACATTGTGATCGGCGAGGGTCGGTACGTATCGTTCGTCGAAGCCGGCCTCTTGATTGCCTGAGTCTTCCCGGATCGGTGGCGACCGAACCGCCGATCGAGGGGGCAGGAGGGGAAGTGCGGGGTAGTACCATGTACTCCGTGCACGTGTACGCAACCGAATAATGAACCCGAGCGTGGCGGTACCAACCGCGAACCGAACTGCTGAAGCGGCAGCCGAGCTGCCGGCGCGGCTGCGCGCGTCAGTCGAGGACAAGGGCGAACGCCTGGACCTGGGGCTGATCGCGCGCGCCTACAAGTTCAGCGAGAAGGCGCATGCCGGTCAGAAGCGGGCGTCGGGTGAAGAGTACATCGCGCACTGCGTCGAAGTAGCGAAAATCGTCACCGATCTGCACCTCGATACCACCTCGATCGTGGCCGCCCTGGTGCACGACGTGGTGGAAGACACGCTGATCAGCCTGGAAGACCTGCGCGCCGAGCTGGGTGAGGAAATCACCAACATCGTGGATGGCGTCACCAAGATCGGTAAGGTGACGTTCAGCTCGAACACCGAGCAGCAGGTCGAGAACTACCGCAAGCTGCTGCTGTCGATGGCGCATGATGCGCGCGTGATTGTCATCAAGCTGGCCGACCGGCTGCACAACATGCGGACGCTGGAGCATCTGCGCGCTGACAAGCGGCGCCGCATCGCGCTGGAGACGCGCGAGATCTACGGCCCGCTCGCGCACCGCCTCGGCATGGCGCAGATCCGTTGGGAGTTGGAAGATCTGTGCTTCAAGCATCTCGAGCCGGAAGCCTATCGCGATCTGGCCAAGAAGGTGGCGCAGCGGCGGGCCGAGCGGGAGGGTCGCATCGAGGCGTTGCGCGCGCCGCTCGAGGAAGAGCTGCGCAAAGCCGGCATCCCGTGCGAGGTCTATGGCCGGCCCAAGCACCTGTGGTCGATCCACCGGAAGATGGTGCAGCGCGACAAGCCTTACGACGAGATTTACGACCTCATGGCCATCCGCGTGGTGACCGACACGGTGGCGAATTGTTACCACGCGCTGGGCGTCATCCACAATCGCTGGACGCCGTTGCAGGAGCGCTTCCACGATTA
>CBJLQC010000038.1:0-10584 GCA_966424955.1 uncultured bacterium
ATTGCGGCCTTAAGCGTCTAAGTACACGCAGTTGCAGCAACGGCTGCAGCATCGCAATCTCGCCAATCGCCCGGCCGGCTACGAAATCTTTTCACCTCTCAATGCGCGCCGGCAGGACGCGGACTGCACGGAGCGCTTCGATCCACAGATCATCCATCTGCATTGGGTGGCCGGATTCGTGGACCACGTGGACTTCTTTGCACGCAACCGATCGCGCAAGTTCGTCTGGACGCTGCACGACATGAATCCGATCACGGGCGGCTGTCATCACGCGGACGGCTGTCTCGGCTTCATGTCGGGCTGCCAGCAGTGTCCGCAGCTGGCCGGGACGATCGATCCGACGTATGCCTCGCTGGTGCTCCGCTCGAAGCAGGAAGCGCTCGCCGTCCTGCGTGACGATCAGCTCGTCATCACGGCCCCCTCGGAGTGGCTGCTGGAGCTTTCGAGGCGGAGTGCGGTGCTGGGCCGATTCCGGCACGTGCACGTGCCTAATCCGGGGCTGCGCGCGGAGGCGGAAGCGGTGAGTAGGGACGCGTCCAAACGGCAGCTGGGCCTGCCGCTCGATCGCAAGATCGTGCTGTTCGTTTCCGAGAATCTGCGCAAGGCGCGCAAAGGCGTCGACCTGCTTTTTGAGGCGGGCCGCGCGCTCGCGGGCAGAGCTGCGGTGCAGTTCGTCGGCGTGGGGCACCCGACGGACGCGCCCGCGGATTTGGCGGTGAAGTTTACCGGCCGCCTCGCGGACGAGAATCTGCTGCGCGCGTACTATCGCGCTGCGGATGTGCTGGTCAATCCATCGATGATGGAGAATTCACCGCTGACGATCGTAGAGGCGTTGAGCTGCGGCACACCGGTGGTGGGCTTCGACGTGGGCGGCGTGGGCGAGCTGGTCCGGCCGGAGCGCGGCGTGCTGGTGCAGGAGCGCAGCGTGGCGGCGCTGGCCGATGCGCTGGCGCGGGCGTTGTTCGAGAACCACTACGATCGCGCCGCGATTCGCGAGAGCATGGCGGACCACGATCCGACGGCCGTCGTGCGTGAGTTCGGCAGCATATACGCGGAATTGGCTGCCTGATGAGCGAGGCGCGGATACACGACGTACCGGTTACGCGTCTTTCGCATGCGGAGATTCTGCAGAGCGTGGGTGACCGGATAGCGGCGCGCCAGCCCGGAGGCTACATCTCGATCACCAACACCGAGTCGATGTATCACGCCCGACGCCAACCTTGGCTGCTGCGGTATATCCAGAATGCGCAGCACTCACTGTGTGATGGCATCGGTGTGGTAGCCGCCGGCTGGTTTTGGGGACATCGCATCAAGCGCTATACCGGTCCGGTTTTTCAGCTCGATTGTACGGCGGCCGGTGTGGAGCGCGGCTGGCGGCACTTCTACCTGGGCGGCCGGGAAGGGGTCGCCAACGAATTGCAGCGCCGATTGGCTACGCAGTTTCCGGGTACGCAGTGCGTCGGAACGTACGCCCCGCCCTTTCGCGAGCTCACGCCGGCGGAGGACGAGGAAATCGTCGGCATGATCAACCGTGCACGCCCTGACATTGTCTGGGTGGGGCTCGGGCTACCGAAGCAGGAGAAGTGGATTGCCGAGCACCTGGGCCGGATCCAGGCGTCGTGGATGGTCGGCGTAGGAGCGGCGTTCGACTTCCATTCCGGTGCCGTGCCGTGGGCGCCGCGCGCGCTGCGAGCGGTCGGGCTGGAATGGTTGTTCCGGCTGGCGCTCGAGCCGCGGCTGCGCGCACGGCGGTACTGGTGGTCGTTTCTGTTCGTCGTCGAAGCGGCCCTGCACGGGTTGCGGCGGCACCGGGATGAGATGGTGACGAAGGCCCGCGGGTGGGCGCCATGAGAACCATGGCGGTGAGTGCGCTGGACGGCGATTCCCTGCGGCGGCAAAGCGCCGCGGCAGCGTTGGCGCTGGCCGCCATCGCCGTGTCCTACGGCGTCGTCCAGCATCCGTGGCTGGTCGTCGGCGTGGTCGTCGGGGGCATCGTGCTGGCCATTGCGATCGCCGCCCCGCTCGCGTTGCTGGCCCTGGCGTTGATGCTGGGCTGTGTCGATCTCTCGTTCATGACGGGCGGCTTTAAATCGCTGTTCCCGCATCTCGGCGGGTTGGACATGAACGGTATCCGCCTGCTCGGTGCTACGGCGGGGTTCATCGTTTACATCCTGAATGCTCCCGCCGGGCGCGCCGCGATCCTCGGGCGACAGGCGCTGCCGTACGTGGTCTTTCTGGCCTACGCGTTCTGCACGCTGGTGAACAGCTTTGACGCTTTGGAGGGATTGCGCCTCTTTCTGAAACTGATGTACCCGCTGCTCACGCTGCTGCTGGTCGTCGGGCTGTGCGACAGCCGCCAGAAACTGGAAAAGCTGGCGAACTACACGCTGATCGCGGGCGCTCTCATCATTTTCGTGGTCACGCCGCTGGCGGTACTGGGTGGCGGCTATCACGTCGATTACGCCGGCTACCGCAGAGTCCACGGCATTTCCGGAGGCGCGAGTCTCTTTTCGTTTTATCTCCTCATGCTCATGCTGCTGGCGTTCTCCCGCCTCATTTACCGCAAGCAGCTCCGCTATCTGGTCTTTTGTGCGGGCGCCGCCGGGTGGATGATGGCGACGTACGCGCGCATCACGTTCCTTGCGGCGCTGGTCAGCCTCGCCGTCATCACGCTGCTGGCTGCCGTGACGCAGAAGCAGTACAAAGCGGTCGCCGGCGGACTGGTGGTCGCGCTGATCGTGGCGGTGCCCGGGCTGCCGTTCGTGCTGGAGCGCTCGCTCGGCTTCGTGCCCGGCCCGCGGGAACTGTTCGGCCTGATCAGCGACCCGGTGGCGCTGTACCAGTCGATCAACTGGCAGGGGCGCACGAATTTCTGGCCCATCGTCTGGGCCGGTTTCATGGCCGCACCGGTGTTCGGCCTGGGATTGGGATCGTCAGGTGCCGTCATCAAACAGCACTTTCCAACCGACGCCGCGCCTGCGGCGCATAATGAATACCTGCGCCTGGCGGCGGATACCGGGGTGGTCGGCCTTGCGCTGTTCACGATCGCGATGCTGATGTGGCTGGCGGGCGCGCTGCGCGCGGCCATCCGGGAATCGGCGGAAGTGGCGGAGTACGCAACGCCGGCGGCGGCCGCGGTGATTGCGTGGGGCATCGTCGCGATCACCGACAATCCATTCGATTACTACATGAGTTTTACGCAGTACGCCGGCTTCATGCTGGGCGCAACGCTGGCGCTGCGATCGATCGCTGCGAAGGAGCAGCATGGCGATCGTCGACTTCCATAATCACCTGATTCCGGGAGTCGATGACGGCGCGCAAACGCCGGAGGAGTCGGCGGATGCGGTAGCGGCGTTCATCGGAAACGGCGTGAGTGGATTTGTGGCCACGCCGCACGTCGATGCGGCGCTCTCGCTCGACCCGCCCGCGCTGACCGAGCGGCTGGCGGAGATCGATGCGGGTTGGAACGAGCTCGTGGCCATCTGCTCGGAGAAGTATGCGCAGCTGCAGGTTTATCGAGGGGTGGAGCTGCTGCTCGATGTTCCGGAGCCGGACCTGAGCGACGCTCGCCTGCGCATGAACGGCGGACCCTTCTTCCTCCTCGAGTTCCCCTACATGACGGTGCCGCCCCATGCCGCGCGGGCGCTCAACACGCTCCGGCAGACGGGCTATATCCCTATCCTCGCGCACCCGGAGCGGTACCGCGGGCTCGCCGAAATCGAGATGGCTGGGGCGTGGCGCGAGGCAGGCGCCTATCTGCAGGTAAACGGCGGCTCCCTCCTGGGCCGATATGGCCCGCGCGCGCAGCACACGGCCCGTGAGCTGTTGCGGCGCGGCTGGGTCGATTACGTGTGCAGTGATTACCACGCTCGTGGCGCTCCGCTGATCGGTGAGTACCGGCATTGGCTCGAAGCCGGCGTGGGCCTCGAGCAGGCCGTCACGCTTACGGAAACCAACCCGGCACGGATGCTGGCCGGCGAGCTGCCCCTGCCGGTTCCACTGCCGCGACCGGCCCGACGATCCATCTGGCAGCGTGTGGGGGGTCTGTTTCGGTAGTGCCAGCCCTCGGACGCGATACTGGCAGCGGGCCAGACGTGCTCGCACTTAATTTGCTGGAGGATGCAGGCTGCAATTACTTTTGCCCCATGGGTTTAATGAAGAAGGTCCTACGCATGACGCTGGCGATCGGCGCCCTGACCATCCTGGCGTCGCCGGCGGCGGGACAGGAGCCGACGGTCAAGGCAGCCGATCAGGAATTCGTGCGCCCCGGCGACGTCGTGAAGCTCTGGGTATGGCGCGAAGATCAGCTTTCAGGCGAATTCCTGGTACCGGAAACCGGCGTGGTGGTCTTTCCGAAGATTGGTGCGCACCGGGTAACGGACCTACCCATGTCGCAGCTGCGTGACACGCTGCTGGTCGAGTTCCGCAAATATCTGCGGAATCCGTCGATTGAGATCTCGTTCCTGCGGCGCGTGAACATCCTGGGCGCAGTTCGCCGGCCGGGCGTCTATCCCCTGGATCCGACGATGACCGTGGCGATGGCGTTGGCGATGGCGGAAGGCAGCACTTCGGAAGGCGTGGCCGACCGCGTCGAATTGTTGCGTGACGGCCAGCGACTGGTAGCGAATATCACGCAAAAAACGCGGATAGCCGATCTGCCTATCCAGTCGGGAGACCAACTTTACGTACCGCAGCGGAGCTGGGCATCGCGCAACATGGGGCTGGTCGCGACGGTGGTTTCCGGTGTTTTCGGTTTGATCAGCGTGATGCTGGCCATCAGCTCGAACTAGCAGCTTATGAATTTGAACGGACGTCCGAAGCAATCACCGGCCCGAAACGCGCTCGAGTTCGTCGTGCGCAATCGCTGGCTGGTGGCCGGTGT
Organism: uncultured bacterium; assembly: GCA_966424955.1. Taxonomy (GTDB): domain Bacteria; phylum Gemmatimonadota; class Gemmatimonadetes; order Longimicrobiales; family RSA9; genus CBJLQC01. Next base: position 4,883 of record CBJLQC010000038.1, read on the forward strand.
GCCCCTGCTGATGCTGGTGGCCACGCTGATCTTTACGAATTGGGTGACACCGGTTTATCGGGGCATGGCTTCGGTGCGGATCGATGAGGAGCGCTCCAACATTGCCGTCATCGACGCGTTGAAGGAACTATCGCAGGGCGCGAGCATCTACACGGAGATCGCCGAGCTGCGCAGCCGTTCGGTCGCGGAAGACGTGGTGGATTCGCTGGCGCTGCACCTGGTGATCCGTTCGCCGCGGCGCGAGCCGCGCTCCTCGCTTTTCAGCACACTACGTCTGGAGCGCGACGCGGCCCGCGCGAGCTATACGTTGCGCCGCTCCGAGGGCGGCGCCTACGAGCTGACGGGTGCCCAGGGGCGCGCGCAGGTGCGCCCCGGCCAGGTCTTCCGCGTGCGCGGCGGCACACTCACGCTGGCGCCGAATGTCGAAGCAGACGAAATCAGCTTCGAGGTGATCCCTTTCCAGGTAGCGGTGGGAGAGCTGCAGCGCACCATTTCCGTGACGCGGCCGGAACGGGAAGCGGACATTGTCGAGGTCGCGTATCAAACGACGGATCGCGATCTGGCGCGGGCCGTCCCCAATGCGATGGCCGCTCTGTTCATCATGCGGCGGCAGAACGTGAAGACGCAGGAGGCGCGCACGACGGTGGCCTTTCTGGACGATCAGCTCGACACGCTGGGCGCGCAGATGGGACAGCTGGAGAGCGGGCTGCGGCGGTTCCGCGAGCGCGAGCGGGTGATCAGTCCCGAAGCGGAAGGCGAAGCGCAGGTCAACCGGCTTGCGCGGTTCCAGGCGGAGCGCGACCTGGCCGAGGCGGATTTCCGATCGCTCGCCGCCATCATCGAGGAGGTCGAGAGCATCAAGGTGCCGGAGGGCGAACCTTCGCCCTACCGCAAGCTGCTCGGCTTTCCCGCACTGCTGATGAATGAAGCCGCCGGCCAGATTCTGACGTCGTTGACCGAAGTCGAAAACCAGCGTGCGCAATTGCTGACGCGTCTGACGCCGCAGGACCCGGATGTGCAGATCATGACGGCGCGTCTGCACGAGCTGGAGGATCAGCTGAAAGCGCTGACCGTGACCTACCTGAAGGGTCTTTCCAACCGCATCTCCTCGCTGGATGCGATCCTGAATCGCAACATGGCCGCGTTACAGCAGATTCCGGCGAAGGAAATCGAATACGCGCGCCTGCTGCGGCAGGCGAAGGTAACCGAGGAGATCTTCACGGAGCTGGAATCGCGGCGCAAAGAGGCGCAGATCATTGCCGCCGTGCAGGACCCGAGTGTGCGCGTCGTGGATCCGGCCATCATGCCCATACGGCCGATCAAGCCGAACGCACCCTTCAATGTTGCGCTGGCGCTGGTGTTGGGCCTGGCGATTGGCCTGGCGGCGGGCTTCCTGCGCGAAACGCTGGATACGACCATTCACACGCGCGAGGAGCTGCAGCTCGAAAGCGGCACGGTGCCCGTGCTGGGGACCATCCCGCGGATTCGCGACCAGGCGGCGGCGCGCATGAATGGCGACCGCGTGTGGTGGCGCATTCGTCCGGCCACCGTGCACCTGAGTCCCGAGCTGCGGAAATCGCGGCTGGTGGCCGGCCGCAATCCGCGGGGCGCGGCGTCCGAAGCGTATCGGACACTGCGCACGAACATCGCGTTTGCCCGACCGGAGAAGCCGGCCAAGACCATCGTGTTCACCAGCCCGGCGCCGGGCGAGGGCAAATCGACCAGCTCATCCAACCTGGCGATCACCCTGGCGCAGCAGGGACTGCGCGCGATCCTCATTGATGCGGATATGCGGCGGGGCGCGATTCACGAGGCATTCGATACCCGGCAGCGGCCCGGGCTTTCGGATTACCTGCTGGGTGGTGTGGCACTGGAAGAGGTGATCCGCAACGTCGCGCTGGAGGGCGCGCAATTCGATTTCATTCCCACGGGCACGCTGCCGCCGAATCCGGCCGAGCTGCTGGCTTCGGCGCGCATGCAGGCGCTGCTCGAGCATCTGGATGGCGAATACGACGCCGTCATTTTCGACGCGCCGCCGCTGAACGTCGTGACGGATGCCGCCATCCTGGGCTCGCGCGCCGATGGCGTCATCGTCATCGCGCGGGCCGGGTTTACGGATCGCGGTGCGCTGCACTACGCGCTTTCGCAGCTGGACGCGGTGCATGCGCGCGTGTTGGGCTGCGTGCTGAACGACGTCGATGCCCGGCGCGAACGCTACCATGGCGCCTACGTCGACGACCGTTATTACGAGGTCAACACCTGAAGCTCGTCTGGCTGGTTCTCTTTCTGATGCTTCCAGTCGGGCTGGCGGAGGCGCAGGTGAATCCGCCTGCGTCTCCATTTCTTTCACCCGATCACTGGTCATATGGCGTGCTGCGCCGGCTGGATGATGCCGGCCTCCTGCCGCGCGGCGCCGACGTTGCCCGCCAGAGCATTCCACAAGAGGAAATCGCGGCCTGGCTCGCAGTAGCGGACAGCGCTCGCGGTACGAGCTACGCCCTGCGTTTTCGTCGTGAATACCGGGCGGCTCGCCCGGCCGCATTCGGCGTGCTCGAAAGCAGCTTGCAGCTCGGTTATCGCTGGACGACCGAGCCGGTCGCGCCGGGCATCGGCTACGATCCTGCCACCTGGCAGGATGCGCGCTTGCTGCCCGACGACGACGACTTCCGCTACGGTTCCCGCCTGGCTGTGGCCTACGCTCCGCACCTTTCTGCCGCCGCTGACTTCACGGGCGATGTGGACGATTGGTTTTGGCAGGTGAACGGGATGGCCGGTCATGTTGGTGGCTGGGTCGGCCGCCGCGTGCTCGGCTATGCCACCGGCGATGGCGGCGGGCTCGTGCTCGACAACTATCCGCTCGCCGGCGGCGGTGTCTATCTGACGAAGCCGCTGCGCCTGCCGGTGCTGGGCGCGACACGTTTCGAGATGCATCTCACGCGCATCGACAACGTGCTCAACCTCAACGGCGTGCAGCGCGAGACGGAGCCGTGGTTCTGGACGGCGCGCGGCTCGATCGCGCCGCACGAGCGGCTACGCCTGGGTATCAGCCGCGGCATGATGTTCGGAGGCGAAGGCAATCTGCCCGTCACCTTCGAGCGGGTCGCCCGCAATCTCGTTGGCATTTACGCCGACCCGCAGGAATACGGCTTTGCGAACCAGGTCATGTCGATCGACATTCGCTGGCGCGTTCCGGCCATTCCCCTGAGCGCGTATCTGGATTGGGGCACCGACGACGCCGCGGGTGCCCTGGCCGATGTCCCGGGGATTCTGGCCGGGCTGACCTGGACCCATGTGGCCAGCACATTCGATCTCGCGCTGGGCGCGGAGCATCTGCGCTTCAGCGGGGCGTGCTGCGGCAATAGCATTTGGTATCGCAATGCGTGGTTTCGCGGTGCCTGGGCGGATGGTGATCGACTCCTGGGGCATCCCCTGGGCGGGCATGGCCGTGAATGGCGCGTATACGGCCAGGGCAGCGCGGACAGCGGGCGCATCACCGGTCAGGCCGCGTTCTACCTGCGACGCCGGTACGACGAGAATGTGCTGGTACCGTTGCGGCAGGGCAGCAGCACGGGGCTGCGCGCGGGCAGCGATTTCCAGGTACGCAGTGGCCTGCGCGTCGTGCTGGATGGCGAGGTGGAATGGGGCGCGTCTGACTGGACGATGTCGCGTCTGCTAATCGGGCTTCGCAACCACTTCTAGCGGGCGCGCGCCGGCACCCTTCCGTTCGACCAGGTCGCGGAAATACGGGATGGTTCGATTCAGGCCGTCTTCCAGGTTGATCGCGGGTTCCCATTCCAGCACCTGGCGGGCGACCGTTATGTCGGGACGCCTCACCTTGGGATCGTCTTCCGGCAGGGGCCGGTAATCGATCTTCGACTTGCTGCCGGTCAATCGAATTACTGCTTCGGCCAACTGCTTGATGGTGAACTCGTCCTGGTTCCCGATGTTGGTCGGCTCGTGGCGATCCGACAGAAACAACTTTTCAATGCCGGCTACTTCGTCGGACACGTAGGTGAACGAGCGCGTCTGGCTGCCTTCCCCATAAACCGTCAGCGGCTCGTTGCGCAGTGCCTGCACCACGAAATTCGAGACCACCCGCCCGTCATTGGGACGCATGCGCGGTCCGTAGGTGTTGAAGATCCGTACGATGCGCGTGTCTACATTGTGATAGCGATGATACGCCATAGTCATGGCTTCGGCGAAACGCTTGGCCTCGTCGTACACGCCGCGCGGCCCAACCGGATTCACGTGTCCCCAATACGTTTCCGGCTGCGGGTGCACCTGCGGATCACCATAAACTTCGGAGGTGGAGGCCAGCAGGTAGCGAGCGCCCTTGGCTTTGGCGAGGCCGAGTGTTTTGTGCGTGCCGAGGCTGCCGACTTTGAGGGTCTGGATGGGCAGCTCGAGATAGTCCACCGGGCTGGCCGGACTCGCGAAGTGCAGCACGCCATCGAGCGGGCCGGCCACATAGATGTAGTCGGTCACGTTGTGCTCGATGAAAGTGAAGCCCGGTTGGCCGATCAGGTGGGCAATGTTGTCCGGCGAGCCGGTCAGGAAGTTGTCCATGCCGATGACCTCGTGTCCCTGTGCCAGGAACCGATCGCACAGGTGCGAGCCCAGGAAGCCGGCCGCGCCGGTAATCAGGATGCGCATGTCTTGAACCATTCAATGAAACGGGGAATACCTTCCTCGACCGGCGTGCTGGGCTGATATCCAAGCAGCCGGCGGGCCTTCGTGACGTCGGCAAAGGTGCGCTCGACATCGCCCGGCTGCATAGGCAGCCGTTGCAGCTTCGGTTGCACCCCCAGCGCACCGGCGATGAGCTCGACGAGGCGGTGCAGCGAGGTCGTGTGACTTTCGCCCAGGTTGATGATCTCGAATTCGCCCGGGTGCGTGGCGCTGCGCGCGATAGCGGCCAGCACGCCCTGCATGATGTCGTCGATCCAGGTGTAATCACGCTCGGTGCTGCCATCACCGAAGAACGGGACAGTATCACCGCGACTCATCAGCGTGGTGAACTTGCGAATCGCGAGGTCGGGACGCTGGCGCGGGCCATAGACCGTGAAGAAACGCAGCGACAGCACGGTCATGCCGAACAGGTGATGGTAGGTATGGCAGATCAGCTCGCCGGCACGCTTGGTCGCGGCATAGGGCGAAATCGGGTGATCCACGGAATCCGTTTCGGCAAACGGCACCTTTTCATTGTTGCCATACACCGAGGACGAGGAGCCGAAGATGAAGCGATGCACCTGGTGTCGGCGCGCCGCTTCCAGCATCACTTGTGTGGCGACAACGTTGGCGCGCGTGTAGCCGAGCGGGTCCTCGATGGACGGGCGCACGCCGGCTTTGGCGGCCAGGTGAACGACCGCGTCGATCCCGTGGGCGAATGCCTGGTCCGCGTCAGCGGCCTCGGCACAATCGCCTTCGATCAGCCGGAACGCGGGGTGCTCGAGTGCCGTGGCCAGGTTCTGCCGTTTGAGGGCTGCCGGATAGAAGGGGTCGAAATTGTCGAGGCCGATGACCTCGTGTCCCAGTGCCAGCAGGCGTTCCGTCAAGTGACTACCGATGAAACCGGCCGCGCCTGTCACGAGGATGCGTTCTTTGGAGGCGTTCATGCGCGCGGAATTATACCTCGGCCGCGGCGCGCGCGAAAGCGGAATGTCGTTGCCGCAGACGGGTTTGCCACGTAGGTTTCTCGGGTT
>CBJLQC010000039.1:0-10429 GCA_966424955.1 uncultured bacterium
GGCGCAGGTGATCGCCGTCAGGTCGTGGTTGCGATGCGGCAAGCTGTTGTGGCACAAGGTACTTGCACGAAGGGGTGGATGGGAGTCCGGTTGGTCCGCATCCTGCCCTGTCACAAGCCCAAGTGGCAGTTTAGTTTACACCCTTAATTCCCATGACGTAGAGTAACTATGAAGCGACGCGGCTTCACACTGATCGAACTTTTGATCGTAATTGTGATCATAGGCATTCTTGCGGCCATCGCGATGCCGAAGCTCGCCAAGGTGCGCGAGCGCGGCTATTTCAAGTCGATCGTGTCCGATCTGCGCAACCTGGCCACGCAGCAGGAGGTCTATTTCTCGCAGCCCGTCAACATGACGTATGCGGGCAATACAGCCGCGATCGTCAACTTCGTGACGTCGCCGGGCGTGCGCGCCACCGTTTCCGCTTCCGGCACCACGGGCTGGGGCGCGACGGCAACGCATATTGGTCTGAATTCGAACCAGTTGTGCGCGGTCTATTATGGAACGGTCTCGACGGTGCCGGCGCCCGCCTCGACCGCCGGCGTGGTCACCTGCACGGGCGAGTGATCGCCGAACGAACCCGAAATGCGATCAGCCATTGACGCGTTGAGCAATGGCTGACCGGCCTACGCTGCGGCGCGAGCTGATCGCCGCATTCGTCCTCGTCTTCACGGGCGCGTTCCTCGTCGCCAGCACGGGCGTGCTGATGCTGATGCCGCGCCTCGATTCTCCGGTCCAGTCCGCCATTTACGTTCTCGTCATATTGGTCCTCGACGTCGCGATCTTTGCCGCTTTCGGCCATTTCATGGTGACGCGGCGCGTGCTCGAGCCGATCGACCGGCTGGTGGCGGCCGCCGAATCGATCGCTCGCGGCGAGCTGAGCGCCCGCGCGCCGGAAAGCGAAACCCGCGAGATCAACCGGCTGGCGCAGGCGCTCAACAACATGGCGGAGCGGCTGTTGAGCGATCAGCAGAAGCTGGCCGAGAACATCCGTTCCCTGGACGAGACCAACCGGCTGCTGACGGAGGCGCGCAATGCCATGGTGCAGGCCGAGAAGATGGCGTCTGCGGGGCGGCTGGGGGCCGGGATCGCGCACGAGGTGGGCAACCCGTTGGGCGCACTGATCGGCTATCTCGGACTGCTCAAGCGCAAGCCGCAGCCCGGCGATCTCGAGCTGATCGAAGCGGCGGAACGGGAGGCGCACCGTATCGACCGCATTGTGCGCGGCCTGCTCGACTACTCCCGGCCGCGCGAGGCGCATACCCATGCCCTCGACGTCAACAAGGTCATTCATGACACCATCGACCTGGTGTCGACGCAGGGCAAGTTCAAGACGGTCGAGCTGGAGGTCGAGCTGGCCGAGTCGACGCCCGATGTGCTGGGCGACCCATACCAGCTGCAGCAGGTCCTGGTCAACCTGCTGGTGAATGCGGCCGACGCGCAGGAAGAGATGGCCGAGGCGCGCGTGCACATCACGACGGAGGTGCGCAAACACCGGCCGGCGCGCATGTTTCAGGCACGCCGCAAGGACGACCATCCGAGCATCGATTACACGCACCGGCGTCGCCTGCACGCGCCGCCGCGCGCCCTGCTCGCGGACCCTGGAGTGGTCGGCAGCGACGTCGTCGAGATCGTCGTTGCCGACAACGGCCACGGCATTCCCGAGGAGCTCGTCGATCAGATCTTCGAGCCGTTTGTGACGACCAAGGAAATCGGGAAGGGGACCGGGTTGGGTCTTGCCGTTTGCGCTCGACTGATCGAAGGTATGGGCGGCATTATCACCGCCGATAACAAGCCAGCCGGCGACGGCGCCACCTTTCGAATCGTGCTGCCCGCCGTAGCTGCGGCCGGCACCGCTAGAGCAGAGACATGATTGTTCTGATCATCGACGACGAGCCCGGTTTGCGGCAGACGGTCTCCCTCATCCTCGCGGACGAAGGTTATGAAGTGCACACCGCGAGCGATGGCGAGGAAGGCCTGGCCCGCGCCCTCGAAGTGCAGCCCGACATCATTCTCTGCGACGTGCGCATGCCGCGGCTCACCGGCCTCGAGTTCCTGGACAAGTACCGCGGTGCCAGCGGTACCGGCATGGTTATCGTTATGACCGCCTACGGCGGGATGGAGATGGCCATCCAGGCCATGAAGAAGGGCGCCTACGATTACATCCAGAAGCCCTTCAGCCCCGACCAGTTGGTGCTCACGCTCAAGAAAGCGGAAGAACGTGAGACGCTGCGGCGCGAAGTCACGCGCCTGCGCGAGGAGGTCGGTGCCGACCGGCGCTACCGGCAGATCGTCGCGAAGTCACCGGCCATGACCAAGGCGCTCGAGGTAGCGGCGAAGGTGGCCAAGCATGCCTCACCCGTCCTGATCACGGGCGAGAGCGGCACGGGCAAGGAGCTGGTGGCCCGGCTCATTCATGATGAAAGCGAGCGCGCCCGCGGCCCCTTCATCCCCGTCAACTGCGGCGCGATCCCCGAGAACCTGCTGGAGTCCGAGCTTTTCGGTTACACGCGCGGTGCGTTCACCGGCGCCGACCGCGACAAGCCAGGCCTTTTCGAGGCTGCTTCCGGCGGCACGCTGCTGCTCGACGAGATCGGTGACATGCCGGTGACGCTGCAGGTCAAGCTGCTGCGCGTACTCCAGGAGTCCGAGATCCGCCGCCTGGGCGATACCCGCGCGCGCACCGTAGATGTGCGGCTGGTCACTTCCACCAACAAGGACCTGGAGGAGGAAGTGCGCCTCGGCGATTTCCGCCGCGATCTGTTCTACCGCATCGCCGTGGTGCCCATTCACCTGGTGCCGCTGCGCCAGCGCCGGGATGAGATTCCCTTGCTGGTCACGCACTTCATCGAGCAGTACAATCGCAAGCTCAAGCTGGACATGCGCGGCATTGAAAGCGATGCAATGCGCCTGCTGCTCGAGTATCCGTGGCCCGGCAACGTACGCGAGCTGGAAAACACCATTGAGCGCGCGATGGTCCTGTCCGACGGGCCCAAGATCAATCCGGACGATCTGCCGGCGAACATCACCAATCCGATCGTGGCGCTGGACAGCCCGGAGCTGCCCGACGATGAGCTGTCCGTCAAGAAGCACAGTGCCATCCTGGAGCGGCGTCTCATCAAGCAGGCTTTGGAGCGGACCGGCGGCAACAAGACGCGGGCGGCCGATCTGCTCGAGCTCAGCTCGCGCGCATTGCTGTACAAGATCCGCGAATACGGGCTCGAGTAGCTCACGGGCGCTCGAGCGCCGCCTTTGCCGCTGCGGCGGTAGAGCATTCTGTGAAGCAACTGCGCGGCCTCAGCGCCCAGGTCCTCAGATTGCCGCGACCCGGGTCCCGCTTTTTCTCCCGCGACCCGCACCCGGCGCCCCGCGCCAGCGCCGGCGAACCCGCTCCTCGCTCAAACTTGGCCTGTTCCACCATTCCAGCGCCCCACTCCCACACCCAATGTCGCGCGTTATGCACGCGCGCCCTGGCTTCACACTCTTCGAGCTGCTGATCGCTCTCACGCTGATCGCGGTGTTCGCATCCGTCGCGGCACCCACCATCCGCTCCACAACTGACATCCTGGCCGCCCGCGCCGCGCGTGAGCTGGCGTTCGGTGTCTTCAGCCGCGCGCGCGCCATTGCTCTGCAGCATGGCGGCGCCACCATCGAGCTGAACGCAACCAGCGATCGTATTACGCTGCGGCGGGCATCGGGCGCCGTCGAGTACGAGGCGTACTTCGCCGGGCAAGGCGTGGATCTGTCCCTTGACGGCAGCGCCGACTCAGTGGTGTTGCGCTACGACGCCTATGGCCTGGGCCGCATGATGAGCCGCACGCTCCGCTTCCAGGCGCGCAGCGCACAGGCCGGCCTCACCGTTTCCTCCTTCGGACGGGTGCGGCGATGGTGAGGGCGCGCGCCGGTTTCACACTCACCGAAGTCATCGTCGCGCTGAATCTGCTGGCCGTCGCTGCGTTGGGCGTTGCGGCAACCGCGCTGGTCGCGGCGCAGTCCTTTTCGCAAGCCGAGCTGGAGGAGCGCGCGCTGCGGGAGGCCGAGCACGTGCTCGACTCGCTGGTAGCGTTGCCGGTGAACGTCGCGGGCGCGCGCAGCGTCGGGCCTGCCCGCATCAGCTGGCTGCCCGCCGATACGAGCGGTGCGGTATCCGTACGCATCTTGTTCCGTGGTCGCACGACCACTCTGGTCGGTGCCAAATGATGCGGGCCCGCGCGGGTGCCGCGCTCCTGGAAATCGTGGTGGCCGCCACCCTGGCCGCGGTGGTCATGAGCAGTGCGGCGTTGCTGCTTCAGGCGCAGAGTCGGCTCGCGCACCAGATTCTGGAGCGCAGCGAGCGTAGCGATGCGGCGCGCAGCGCGCTGCTCACGCTGGGACAGGAATGGCGCACCCTGGCACCTTCCGCCGACATCTACGCCGTCGCTGCCGATTCGATCAGCACGCGCATCTTCCGTGGCCTCGCGTTGGTGTGCGGCCGGGCTGCGCACAAAACCCTGGTTCGTTATCGCGGCCTGCGCCTGCCGGATCCCGCCAAGGACTCCCTGCTGCAGGTTGCCAACGGGAACGTCCTTGCATTCACCATGGTCGCTCCCGACAGCGGTTGCCTGCCGGCACCCGGCGAGCAAGTGCTGGCATTCGATTCGACGGTTGCTTCGCGGGGCATCATGTGGCTGCTTTTCGAGCCGGGCGGTTACCATCTCAGCACGCAGGCCTTGCGTTACCGCCGCGGCGCCGACCCCCGGCAGCCCATCACCAATCAGCTTTTTGATGACCGGCGCAGCGCTTTTGTGACCATCGCGGATTCGATCACTCACGCCTTCAGCGTGACACTGACCGACCAGCGCAGCGGGAGCTCCCTGACTGGCTACATTCCGCTGCTCAATGCCCGATGAAGCGTCGCGGGTTTGCGCTCATGTTCGTGGTCCTGGTGCTGGCCGCGCTCGAGCTCCTCGCGTTGGCCACGCTCGCCCTGGCCACGCACGAGGCCATTGCGGTCGCGGCAGAGGTGCGCGGCACCTCGGACCGGCGCGCCGCCGAAGCCGCGCTACGCCGATTCGTGCGCGGCTGGCCGCACCAGCAGGTCGAGCGGCTGGCGATCGGCGCCCGCATCAACCTCGCGGATACCAGCGGCGTATCACTGACGATTGAGCGCCATGCAGGGGGGTTGTATCAGGTTATCGCGGCCGCGCCCACCGGAGTTTCCTCCATGCGGCAGTCCATGGCGCTGCGCACGCTCGATGTTCCGGCTGCGTTGCAGGAATCTGCACAGGCCATGCATGCGCTGGGCATGCTGCCGGACTCGCTTGCCTGCGCGCTTCCGCCGCAGCTCGTCCCGGCATCGCTCGCGCCCATCCCCGGTTACTACGCGGTGGGTGGCGTGCTATGGCCGGAAGCCGCCAGCATCGCCGACTCGGTAGTGGCCGGGACCATTAACCTGGACGCAGTCGATAGCCTCGGCGCGTTGGTGCCCCGCATCCTTTATAGCCCGGCTGACCTCATCGCCGCCGGGCGGGGCGCCGGCGTACTGCTGGTCGATGGAAACTTCACCCTGCTGAGCGGCGCCGAGTTCACCGGCGTGATCATCGTTCGCGCGACGGCCACGCTGGCCGTCGGCAGCCGCATCACGGGCGCTCTGTGGGCGCAGGGGCAGCCTGCCGCCCTGCTCGGCCAACTGAGCTACTCACCCTGTTCCTCCGCCTGGGCGGTGTCGGCCGCGCCCGGCTCGCGGCGGCTGATCCGGGCCGCACGTCGTTTCATCCCGGCCTTTTAGCGCGCCGAAAAAAAGTATCCCAGCCCGGAATTTAATTGGTATCCGCGCGCCGGTCCGGCGACGTTAGATCATGTCCCACAACAACATAGCGGCGGCACAGATCTCGTATATCCTGCCGCACGCAACCGCCCGACCGCGCGTTGCCGCACCCTTGAATTCCGATCGATGAAAGCAACCACAGGCGCATTGAAATCTGAGCGAACGGGCTTCGCCCGGGGTGGTTACACCCTGATCGAATTGCTCCTCGTCATCGTGATCGGCGCGATCCTGCTGACCATGACGGTGCCCAGCTTCGCACGCGTCGCCTCCGGGCAGAATGCGCGCAATGCGCGCGATGCCGCGGTCTGGATGGCTGCGCGCGCCCGGAGCCGGGCCATCGAGCGTGGTGAAATCGTCAAGTTCGAGATCCATATCGGCGACGAGCGTGCGTGGATCGTGCGCCGCAATCTGGGCACCGCGCTCGCCTCGGATACCCTCGAGAAGATCAATTTCGAAACCGAGCAGAACGTGCAGATCACCGCGGCGTCCCGCGTGACGCTGTGCTACAACCCGAAGGGCTTTGCGATTACGTGCAGTGCGTACAGCCCGGCTGCCGACGTCGACGTGACATTTACGTACGCCGGTAAATCCGCGGTCGCGCGCGTCAAGCCGCTCGGTCAGATCGAGAGACTATGAGGGCGCCCGAAAGCACGTCGAACGGCTTTTCCCTGGTCGAGGTCATCGTAGCGATGCTCGTGCTCAGCTTCGGCCTGTTGGCCATGGCCGCATCGACCGGATACATCTCGACCCAGCTGCGCAGCACGACGTGGGATACGCAGCGCAACCTGGCGCGCCAGCAGGTGATCGAGCAGTTGCGTTCGACCGTCTTCACCAACGTGACGACGAATACGACGGGCCGCACCTTCGGGTCGTACACCGTCCGCTGGAACGTGACCAACCTCAGCTCGAGCGAGCGGCGCGTGCAGCTCATCACGACCGGGCCGGCGTACCGGCAAGTGGGCGGGAGCCCGATCTCCACGGTCGTCGATACCGCCACGATCCGGATTGCGAGCCCGCAATGAACCATCGCGCGGAAGGCTTCACCCTGACGGAAACGCTGGTGGTCGTGATGGTCAGCGCGCTCGTGATCGGCAGCATCTACCAGATGGTCATCATGCAGGATCGCAGCACGCGCGAGCAGTACGCCATTGTCGATAACGCGCAGAACGGCCGCATGGCGTTGACGCTGCTGGCTAACGACCTGAAAGAGATCAGCGCCGTGGATGGCGACGTCGTCGCCGCCGACAGCATCAGCATCCAGTTCCGCGCGTTGCGCAAGGCCGCGGTCGCGTGCAATAAGCCGAGCAACAGCGCGCTCGACCTCTGGGTGCTGGGCGCGCCGATCCGGGTTGGTGACAGCGTGATGGTTTTCGTCGAAGGCAACCCCATGTCGTCCAACGATGACAGTTGGCTGGCCCTGCGGGTCAACTCGGTGAACCAGTCGAACTGTCCGGGTGGCGCGGATCCGTATTCCGTTGGCCTGGGCAACATGTTACAGGTTGGTTTCACGGGAACGCCGCTCACCAATGCGGGCACGGGTGCGCTGGTGCGCTCCTTCGTGGCCACCCGCTACCGCTTGGTGGACAATGGCGAGTGGGGGCAGCTGACGCGCACCGATACGCTGCCGGAGGCGCCGCTCATCGACCGGCTTTCACGAATCGCGGAAGAGGGGCTGCGGCTGCGCTACTTCAATGCGGCCGGCACGCAGATGCCGTACAACACGCTGAGCTCGAACCTGAGCAACATCATGCGCGTGCAGGTCAAGGTCAGGGGTAAGGCTGCCCGGGCCGTGTCCAAGACCGGAGCGAACCGGCTCCAGGACTCGTTGGTGACCACCGTCTATCTGCGCGGCAATTTCCGCACGCAGTAGATGATCGGAGAGGATCGTATGACGCTCATGCAGAATCGTCGGGAAGGCTTCGCCCTCGCTGGTGCCGTGCTGGCCATGGTGCTGGTCGGCGCCATCGTGACCGGCGGCTTCTACGCGGCGCACCAGGAGTCGCGCATCACGCGCGGCACCGAGCTCGGCGATCTGGCGCAATACATCGCGGAACAGGGTCTGGACAATGTCACGGCGAATACCAAGGGTTCCACCCTCGACGCGATCGCCTACAACGGCCATAGCACCATCGCGAGCAACGTGGCCGTGCAGTATGGCGGGCGCACGGTAGGAAATTACACGGTCGTGATCACACGCATGACCGAGTACCTGTTCGTGGTCCGGTCCACCGGCCGCGTCACCATTGGCCAGGCGGGCAATCCTTCATTCTCGACACGGACCATTTCGCAGGTGATCCGCCGCCGGTTCGCGGACTTCGACAATCAGACCGCGGTACAGGTTTACGGCGACATCACGGTAACCGGTAACTCGAACATCCTGGGCACGGACCTCAACCTGGCCGGCTGGACCGGTTGTCCGCCGCTCACCACCAATACGGACGCGGTGACCGCCAACCCGACATCGAGCGTGCAGATCCAGGGCGCCGGCACGATCGCGGGCACGGTGGACAAGAGCACGCAGCTGACGGCCAACGACTTTACGGTGTTCGGCGACATCACATGGTCCGAGCTGGTGGCCATGGCCACCAACGTTATCCCGGCGGGCACAACGCTCTCCCAGATCCAGCCCACGACGTCCAGCGGGCAGTGCAGAACGAGCGATCTGACGAACTGGGGCGCGCCCACCAACCCATTGCACCTTTGCTATAACCATTTCCCGATCATCTACGTGCCGGGTGATGTGACGATCAGCGCGAACGCGTCGGGGCAGGGCATCCTGCTGATCGCCGGCAACATGAACGTGCAAAGCCAGTTCGATTTTTACGGGCCGGTGGTCGTCCTGGGCGCAGTGGACACACAGGGTGGTGCGAAGATCATGGGCAGTCTCTTCGCCTACGGCGGCGGCAACGTCGGTGATGCCTTCGCGGCCGGTAACATGACCGTGCAGTACTCGTGCTGCGCGATCAAACGCGCCGCGCTCGGAGCCTTTGCATTGTCACGGGGATTACCGATTCGTAACCGCAGCTGGATGGATCTGACTACGGTTCTGAACAGTTTGTAGAGATTGGATTAGACAAAACGGGTCAAAAAGAAACTTGACAATAGGTTAGCGACGGCTGTAACGTTTAGTGCCTTTTTCAAGGCCTCCCCCTAAAAAAGAAGTTGGACCGCCGAATGGGTCTTTTCGGACGCGCACGCGTGTCTGCCGGGCTCGACATCGGTTCTGGATTCATCAAGCTGGTCGTGGTGGATCACAGCAAAGCCGAGCCGGAGATCGTGCAAGTGGCTACGAGTCCGCTCGTACCTGATGCCATCGTGGAAGGTGAAGTGATGGATCCGGTGCTGGTGGCCGAAACCGTCCGCGCTGTCATCGACAGTGCCGGCATCAAGAAGGCGAACGTCGTCGCCGCCGTGGGCGGCCATGACGTGATCGTCAAACCGATTCCCATGGATCGCATGAGCGAGAGTGATGCTCGCGAAGTGATCCGCTGGGAAGCCGAGCAGCACGTCCCGTTCGACATGGAGAACGTGCAGCTCGACTTCCAGATCCTGGATCCGGAAGGCACCGGTCCGCAGATGCGGGTGCTGCTGGTGGCGGCCAAGCGCGAGCTGATCGAGAACCGCATGAGCCTGCTCGCGGATGCCGGCATCGAGCCGGCCGTCATTGATGTGGACGCGTTCGCGATCCATAACGCCTTCGGCCACAACTATCCGGAAGCGGTGCACGGCCTGGTCGCCCTGGTCAACATCGGCCATGAGACGACCAACGTGAACCTGCTGAAGAACGGCGCGCCTATCCTGGTGCGGGACGTTCCTTTCGGTTCGCGCCGCCTGCGCGAAGCGTTGCAGCGCGAGCGCGGTTTCACGGCCGACCACGCCGAGAATCTGCTGCAGGGGCGCGGCAACGTGGACGACATTCGCTCGCTGCTGGATGAGCGCGTGGACGAGCTGGCCGTCGGTATCGAGCGCGCCGCCGCGTTCATCGTCGCGCAGTCCGGCGGGGAAGGGATCGGCCGCGTGTTCCTCACGGGTGGCGGGGCCGGCATTCCCGGCATGGTGCAGGCGCTCGGCAACCGGCTGGGCGTGCGCACCGAAGTGGCCACACCGCTCAAGCGGGTCGGTGTGCGTCCCGAAGTCATGCAGGCAACCAAAATCGACGAGCTCGCGCCGATGCTCATGCTTCCCATCGGGCTCGCCCTCAGGATGGCATAGGTAGACCATGATCAACGTCAACCTGAAGCCGGGAGCCACACGCAAGACTGCTCGCAAGCTGCCGCAGTTCCGCGCGCTGTCGATGCCGTCGCTCTCGAAGTTCGCGCAGCTGCCCAGATTCGATCGCATGATGGCGTTCATCGTGGGCGCCTGGATCCTGGGCCCCGCGCTGGTCGGTTTCATGTTCTTCGGCAAGCGCGCCGAAAAGAACGAGCTGGACACCAACATCGCGGCGGAGCTGGCCGATTCGGCGAAGTACTCGCAGCTGATCGCGGCCAACAAGACGCTGCTGGCCCGGCGTGACACGATCGCCATGAAGGTAAACGCCAACCAGGAGATCGACGGCGGCCGCTACATCTGGCCGCATGTCATGGATGAGCTGAGCCGCGCGCTGCCGCCCTACACCTGGCT
>CBJLQC010000040.1:0-10234 GCA_966424955.1 uncultured bacterium
GTGGCCGGATCGAGACGCACCGGCAGGTCGATGGTGAAGCGTGAGCCGCCGCCGTACTTGCTCTCCACCGAGATGGTGCCGCCCAGCAGGGCAAGCAGATTCCGGGTGATCGACAGACCGAGACCGGTGCCGCCATACTCGCGCGTGTGCGACTGATCGAGCTGACGGAAGTCCTCGAAAATCACTTCCAGGTGTTCCGGCTTGATGCCGATGCCGGTGTCCTTCACGTCGATGTGCACGCGCTGGCCGTGCTGTGACACGTCGATGCGCACGGTACCCCGGGGCGTGAACTTCACGGCATTGGACAGCAGGTTCAGCAGTATCTGCTTCAGCTTGGTGCGATCGGTGACAATGGCCGGCACGTCCGCAGCCACCTCGTTCTCGTACTCCAGCTGCTTTTTGCGGACCATCGGCATGATGGTTTCCGAAACATCGGCAATCAGCGCAGGCAGGTCCACATGCTCCAGGTGCAACGGCATCTTGCCGGCCTCGATCTTGGAGAGGTCGAGCACATCGTTGATGAGCTCGAGCAGGTGCTGCGACGTCAAGTGCACTTTCTGCAGCGTGTCATCCTGCGCGCGCGACAGCTCACCGTAGATGTATTCGCGCAGCAGCGAGGTGTAGCCGATGATCACGTTCAGCGGCGTGCGCAACTCATGGCTCATGGCCGCCAGAAATTCGCTCTTCAGGCGCGATGCCTTCTCCAGCTCGGCGCTCTGCCATTCCAGCTGCTTGTTGCGTTCTTCCAGCTGAATCGTCGCCAGACGGATGCGGTCCTCCAGCTGCTCGTTGAGCGTGCGCAGCTCGGCCGCCAGCCGCTGATTTTCCGAGAACTGTGTGAGATCGTGCAACACGCTGACGATGGCCGTCGTGTCGCCGCGCGCATCAATGATCTTGCTGCTGTGCACTTCAGCCGGCAGGGCATGCCCGGTGTCGGGATCGACCAGGTCGATGCGCTCGACGCGGCGTCGCTTCGATTGCAGCAGGAAGTCGCTGATGATGGACGTGAACTTGGTATCGTTGGCCTGCACCATCTTGGATGATGGCGCTTCCGGATTGGCATCTGTTGCCAGGACGAAGAGCCGGTCGGCTTCCGGATTCATCAGGATGATGTTGGAGGCTTCGTCGGTGACCAGGATGGGGTCACTGACATTTTCCAGCATGATGTTCAAGCGATCGCGCTCGGCGCGCGAGCGGTGCTCGGCTACCCGTGAGCGGTTGAACTGCACCTCCAGCTCGGTCAGCGCGCGCTTCAGATCAGTGATGTCACGGAGGATGGAAACCGTGCCGGCCTCCCGCTGCGTGATCTCGATGCGCATGGTGATGACTTCGAAGAGCAGGTCGGAGCCATCGGTGGGATCCACCAGGTTCAGCTCACGCGCGATCGGCACCGGCCCGCCGATCGCGGCCTGCGTGAGGAAGCTGCTGAACAGGAGGTTATTGACTTCGATCGCGCGCCGGCGCCCCTCGCTCGCTCCCTGCGCGGGCAGCAGCAGCGTTTCGGCGCGCTGGTTGGCCAGCACGATGTCGTTGGTCGCATTGGTCAGCACGACCGGATCGGTCAGCGCATTTACGATCGAGGTCAGCATGTCCTGCTGGCGCCCCGTCTTCACCAGGCGCTGCTCCAGCTCGGCGATCCGGGCCGAACGGTGGAGTGTCGGGCCGCACCGGCTCACGATCTCGGTCACCATGGGCAGGCGCTTATCTTCCGGCTCGGCTTCCAGCAGCAGGACCCCACACGGCGCGCCGTTGATGCCCGCGAAGCAAATCGAAGTGATGGCAGCGAAGGCAAGCTCGGGGATGTGTTCGCGTGGGATGCCACGCGCCCCGACCGACTGCGCCAGGGAAAGCGCGGTGGTGCCGGCATCGGTGGTCGCGTCGGTCAGCTCGCGGTAGACCGCATCGGGAACGCCCCACGAGGCGCCCCGCATACCGGAGCCAGTCGCGACGAGTAGGATCGCGCGTTCGAGTGCGCCCTCATCGACAATGCGATCGAGAACGAGCGAACAACCCTCCTGCAGGTCGTGGACGCGCGCGATGCGCTCGATCAGTTCCGCAGTGATGAGATCCGCGGAACGTACAGCCCCACGCACACTAGCTCAACTCGCCGAGGCGACGCTTGAGCTCCGCGTTCTCCGCTCGCACCCGGTCGAGCTCGGTCGTACCACCGGCGGCGCCCGGCGCCATGCCGCCCAGCAAGCCGCCCGGACGAGCGGCGAAGCCTGTGATGCCGATGGCTTCGGCGTACCGGAGATAGGTTTCCACGGAGGCTACCACGATGCGGGCCTCGACCGAGACGAGGTCGATACCGACGAGGGAGACTCGTACATACGCGTCGATGACAATGCCTTTGTCGAGTACGCGATCGAGTACGTCGATGAGGCTACTGCCGGCCGAAGCCCTTTCAACTGCCATGTTGCGGTTCTCCTGGAGTGTGAAGGATCACTTCAGTTTCTTCTTTTCGAGCGCATCGAGCCGTTCGTTCAGCCGATCGAGCTTCTGCGTGAGTACGTCGACCTGTGCCGGGCCGAGCTCATGCCGGGCATAGTGCGGGTCGGTGCGCCACCAGTTCATGCCGATCTGCTCCGCTTTGTCGATCGAACAGACCAGCAAGCGCACCTGGATGGTGAGCAGCTCGACATTCGCGAGGTTGATCTTGATGTCGCCGGCAACGACCAGACCCTTGTCCAGTATGCGGTCGAGCACATCCACCAATCCCTGCGATCGGTGCGGCCCGAGTTCATAACGATCGGCCACGTTCCACTCTGCGTTAAATGAGACGCCCGAGCGGGCCGAGATCGATGTTCAGATCTTCGCCCGCCAACCCGAATTCGTCTTGCAATTCCGACAGCCGCTCCTGCAGCCGCATGAGCGTCAGGCCCAGCTTTTCGATCTCTTCATCGCTCAACGCGCCGCCTTCCATGCGGCGCACCGCCTGGTGCTCGAGAATTTGACGGAGAAACTCGATCAGCGTGAGTACGAGTTTGGCCAGTCCGGACTCTACGGCTTCCGGGGTCGCCTCGATGCGCGCCGGCAAGGTCGGCGCGATCTCGGCCAGCTCGGCTGCAAACAACTGCGGATCATCCGCATCGATGCGATCGCTCATGCGGCGAACGAGTACGGCGGCCAGGGTCCGCTCAACAGCAACCGCAGAGCCGGCAGCTGCTCGCGCAGCTGCCGCGCGCGTGCGCGATATTCGTCGAATTGCGGGCGCGCCACAAGGTGCGCCAAAGTTATTACCGCGTGCGCGGTCGGCTCATCCTGTACGCGTTCGGCGCGCACCAGTTCCGCTAAGCTCTCGCGGACGCGGGCATGCACCTGCTCGGCGTGCTGCCGTTCCTGCTCGGCCATCCGGCTGCGTGCGCGCAGCGCCTGCATGTACTCGAACCCGGAAGCAACTTGAACCGGCTGCACATCTTGCGCCCGTGTTTCGCTCGTGGGCTCGATCAGCCGCAGGCCGAACTCGAGGCAACCGGCAAACTGGTGCAGCCAGGCCCGGTGACGATCGGCCGATCCGGCCAGCGCCGCGCGTAGCGCCGGCTCGTCCTCGACCCATTGGCCGAAGCGCAGAGGCACCGGCGTAACTTCTTCAGTGATGGCAGCTTCGATCACGCGGTTGTGCGCCTGCACGGTCTCCAGCGAAGGCTGCGGGCGCTCGATCGCGCTGACCCAGACCGCCAGGTCCTCCACCGGTACCACGGCAACGGGCCGGCCGGCCAGCCCAGTCAGCGAAGCATCCGGACGTTGTGTGGCGGGCAGTACGCAATAGGCGTAGAGGCCCACGCTCAGCTCAGCCTGCGACGCAGCGCGTCCGGGTAGCGGTTGGCCGTTTCCGCCGCCGCAATCACCACCTGCAGGCCCAGGTAAACCAGGTCGATGCCGGCGACGCTGATGGTGACCTCGCCGGTGATCACTGCGCCGCGGTCGAGCACCCGGTTGACCAGCTCGGCAAGGTGCAGGTCGCGATCGGTGAGTGGAAACTCGGGTCGCTCTGTCATGACTCAGCCAAAAAACGGTAAGGCGCCCAGGGGCCGGAGAACGACAGGTCCATACCGATGGTGCGCAGCTGCCTGGCCTGCGTTTCGAGCTCGGCAGTCAGCTGGGTTTCCCGTTCGTTCTGGACTAGCAAGGCAGCATGCAGAACCACCGGCAGCGTGTCCTGTGCGCGCGGAATCGGCAGGCTGCGCGTTTGCGCGGTGAAACCGCTTACCGCATTGAGCACGTCCACGGCCCGGCGATGGGCGGCCTGGCGGACTTCCGTTTTCAACAGATCACCACGCTTCTTCTGCAACAGATATTTCCGGCCGGCCGGCGCGGTCGCGATCTCGCGATCCAGTCCGGCCACCGCTTCCGACAGATTCGCGGCGTTCAGCTCCAATGCCGACGCGTCGAAGGAAACCTTGAGATCCCATTCGCGGAGTCCGCGCAGCCGCTCCATCTGGGCGCGCAGGTCGGCGGCCCGCTGCGCGGTGGCTGAATGCAGTGCATCCAGCGATGAATACATGGTGAACAAGGGCGCCGGCAGCACCTGGCTGTGATCGACGAACCAGGCGACTACGCGCTCATGCGCGGCTCCCTGCTCGGCTACCCAGGTGAGGTCCTGCAGACGCGGTTCGAGCCGCTCGGGCGAGTATTCCTCTGCGGGGACATGGCTGACGATGGCAGACAGCCCGCTGTTCGCCTCGAGCGTGACCGGGCGCCCTGCCATGCCGGCAAGCTGAGGAGGGGCGGGCGCATCGCCAGGCACATAGCCGTAGAGATAGACGAAGTCACTCACCGACGATCTCCCACTGGTTCACGAAGCTGCGGAGCGCAGGCACGCCGATGATCTCAGCCCCCGCATCCGGTACGCGCAACGTGTGGTAGCCATGAAACTCCGAGCTCAGCTCGTGCGCGAGCCCGGCATCGGTCCGATTGAGGATGATGGCGGCGAGCGGAATGTGCGCGCGCTCGAGGGCAGCGCACAGTCGATGCGTTTCCGTGGTAACCATCGGCTCGCCGAGCGTCACCACAAATACCGCCGTAGTCTCCCGGGCCGACAGGTCCAACTTCAGTTGCCGCAAGCGTTTCGAAAATGCTAGCAGATGCTGGCCGACAGCGTCAAGGCTGCCCAGCGCGCCGGTTTTCACCAGCAAACGAATGAGTGCGTGCACCCACTGCAGCGCGATTTCCGGCATTTCCAGCAGACGCAGGAAATGCCCGGTCGGCGCCGAGTCGATAATCGTGACCTCGGACTCGCGGGCTGCCTCGCTGATGGCGGCCAACGCGATGATTTCATCGATGCCCGGTGGCGCAAAGTTGAAGAGCGCTTCGACAACACGGCGGTCGAGCTGCGCCGCCGTCGCCAATCCCAGCGATGCGAAAACCCGTTCCACCTGCGCGCGATACTCCATGCGCATGCGGTCGAACTCGGCCACCGCGTCGATCTGCCGGGCGTGCAAACGCTCGCCCACGTGGACGCCCTGCGCGTCGACCTTCACGCCCAGGATCTCGCTCAGCGAACCGGCCGGATCCGTGCTGACGATGTGCGTCGCCCGCGTCTCCGCGAGCAGGGCGGCCAGCGCGGCCGCGCACGTCGATTTGCCGACACCACCCTTGCCCGCCACCCAAGCCAGGCGCGGCACGCTGGCCGCGATGCGCGCGCCGGCATCGCCGTGCGCCATCGGCATGGCTGCGGACACGACTGGGCTCACGTGCTGGCTCAGGTCCCGCGCCCAGCTGCGCAACGCTTCGCAGCCGGTGGCGGGCGCCAGGTGTGGCGCGATGAACAGCTGCTCCGCGGGCGCCGCCGCGCGATCGGCAATGACCGCGACGACGCGCGCGCCGCGCTGCTGCAGCTCGTGCATCAAGCGGTCGGCTTCGGCCTGTGGCACGTGCCCGTACCGCGTGACCAGCACGAACGCGCCGCCGCGTAGGACGAGCGCTTCGAACTCATCGGCGGCACGCTCGATTTCATCGAGGATCGTCTCCGCGTCGAAACGGACCTGCTGGCGGAGGAGCTGTTCGGCCACCGCGCGGGCCTTGTCGGCCATGGCGCGGCCGGCGGCCACCCAACTGCGCAGGACCGTGGGCGCTTCGAGCAGACGAAGCGTGTGCCCGGTCGGTGCCGTATCCACGATCACGCGCCGGCCACTGCGCAGCAGGTCCACCAGCCGCAACGCCGCCATGACCTCGTCAATGCCCGGCACCGACAATGCCAGGAAGCTGCGCGCATCGCCCTGGTCCAGGTAGGTCCCACGCTCGACGAGTGTGACGAGAGCGGGCTCGACGCGTCTGAAAAAGACATCCGCGTAATGCTGAGCGTCGAATTCTTCGATTTCGAGCCGCTCGCTGCAGGGCGGTGCGGCGCGGCCGAACAGGTCGTGCAGCGAGTGCGCCGGATCGGTGGAGATGAGATGGACGTGGTCCCCGCGGTCGGCGCAAGCGAGGGCAAGGGCGCCGGCCGTGGTGGTCTTGCCTACACCACCCTTACCGACGACCAGCGTGACAGGCGGAAGCCGCGCGAGCAGCGGCCCGATCATTCAATCCAAGTCGAGGTGCAGATCGATGCTTGCTTCATCCGGCCGGGCGACCTGGGCGCCCTTCTCGGCAGCGGGCGGTCGCGCCTCGGACTCGTCGGTCTGCGCAACGCGCACCGGTCCGCCGGACACGGCCATGCCGAACTCCTCGCGCCATCCCCGGATTTCGCGCAGGCGTTGCATGAGCAGCTGCTCACGGCGGAGGAACTCGTCGTCATCGATATCGCCGACTTCCAGCAACAGCTGGAGCTCGAGCAGCTCAGCCTTGACCGGCGCGTCGTCGGTCAGCTCCTCACGCACGGCGCCCTGCACCTTGTCGAGCGAAAAGTCGATCAAAAACTTCGGTCCGGTCACCGGCCAGAAGAGCAGATGCTTGAGCAATCCCATGGCCGGGTCAGGCGTCCGCGCGCTCCAGGCGCAGCTTGATGTTCACGAAATTGTAGGGCGGCCAGGGACCGGTGTACTTGAAGGAAAGCAGCTCCTCGTACTTGCGGCTGAGTGCCTTGACGGATTCGTCGAAATCCTGCTCGCGCGACCGCTCCACCAGGTAGGCGGCATTCATGATCATGCGGTCGCCGATCGGCTTGTTGGAGCGGCTGGCCACGGCCACCGGCTTGAGCGATTCGTGGATGTCCATGACGTAACCGTTGGCCGTACCTTCGAGGGCGCCTTCGATCAGGCGACCCAGCTGCATGCGGGCGAAATAGGTGGAGCTTTGTGCGTTCCCGGTGATTTCGTCCTTGAGCTTGCGAATCTCCTCGTCGCCTTCTTCCAGCCGCGCAACTACCTTTTCGCGGTCCCACAGCACCTTGAGCCCGAACTCGATCTTGTCGCGCATCTTCTCCAACACGTCGTCGAAAGCCCGGTAGGTCGATTTCAGCAGCTCGATAATATCGTCCTGCGTCCGGAAAATGGTGCCGAACGACATGGGAATCACGGTGTATTCACGCATGACCGTTTCATTCACCAGCTCATGCGCCAGCACATTCTCACGGGTCGGGTCGTAGATCCGGATCGGCGTATCGCTGACCACGGCGGCCAGGTCGCCGTGGTGGACCGTGTAGACCCGATTGCCGCCTTCACCGATGCCGATGGGACCGAACTCTCGTTCGGCCGCGCTCTTGATGATGCAATAGACGTATTTGCCTTCTTCGACAGGACTAGGGAGATCTTCGGCCATCGTGACCCCGGGTAAAAAGTACGCCGGAAAGCGTATGAAAATTCTGAGCGGGTGGCGCGCCAACATAAGAGCGCGCTTTTTGGGCATGCAAGATCGGCTCCCGTGCAGGGCCCGCGGATTGCAGGGCACCCGGGGCTGGGATCCGGAGACAAGGGAGGGATCAGCGTTGAGGCGAGGATCGATATGGGCGCTCGTGCTGGCCGGGTTGCTGACCGGGTGCACCACGCTCAAGGAGTCGCTGCAGTCGCGTGGCGAAGAGCGGTTCGAGGCATCGCTGGCGGCCCTCGCGCGCGGGGACTACCGCACCGCCCAGGAAGGGTTGGCGTGGGTGGCGCAGTACGACGCCGACGAAGACCACGGACGGGCCGCGCTGCTGGCACTGGCGGCGCTGGAGCTCGACCCGCGGAATCCGGCTCGGCGCATTGCGGTCGGGGCCGATGTGGCCGCAAGCTATCTGACACTGGATGGCCGGGAGCCCTGGACCACGCCGGTCGCCCAGACGATGTATCTGCTCAGCCTGGAACTGGGCGCGGCCGAGGATCGGGTCGAAAAGGCGGAACGCGCGGTGGAGCGCGCGAACGCGCGCCTGCCCTCGTTGCCCGGACCATCGGTATCCGCCAGGATTCGCACTGCCGAACAGGAACGTGATCGATTGAAAACCCGCGTGGAAGCGCTGGAGCAACAACTGAAGGAGAAAGAGCAGGAGCTGGAGCGGATAAGGAAGACGATCCGGCCGTGACATGAAACTCCGTACCCGCCTGCTACTCACACTCGTTGCCGTTGCGGTGCTGCTGGCCGGTCCCGCCATATACGCGCTCAGTCGCCTGACAGAACTGCGTGACATTGCGAACGATCAGCGCACGACGCACGCGCGGGCGCTGTTGCAGCATGGCGAGCTGACGACCAGCCTGGCCGAGCTGGACCGCTATCTGCGCGGCTACATCATCGAGGGCAGCGCCGACCAGCGGGCGGGCGTCGAGAATGCGGTGCGCGGC
Source organism: uncultured bacterium (assembly GCA_966424955.1). Lineage (GTDB taxonomy): Bacteria > Gemmatimonadota > Gemmatimonadetes > Longimicrobiales > RSA9 > CBJLQC01. Next base: position 8,694 of record CBJLQC010000040.1, read on the forward strand.
GCGCGCGCCCGCCTGGACACGCTCAGTGACATCGTCTCCGGCACGCCGACCCGCGCCGCGGAGCAGACGCTCACGCAGATCGAAGGCGCCACACGTAACATCGTGGCGATGATCGAGGGCGGACGCACCCAGGAAGCCACGACCTACTTCGAAACCGTTAAGCCGCTACTGGCGCGCTCCCAGACGTCGCTGCAGCAGATCGCGACCGCGATCGATCAACGCAGCCGCCAGGACGTGATCGCGGCGCAGGCCATCAGCAGCAAAGCCGCCAAAAGCACGCTGATGGTTTTGCTGGTCTGCCTGGCCGCCGCCAGCGCGCTGGGCATTTGGACGGCCGCCAGCTTCACGCGACCCATTCTGCAACTGCGCCGCACCATGGGCGCGGTAGCCGAGGGCGACTTCAACGTGCCGGCCGACCTCGACTACGATCGCGCGGATGAGATCGGCGACCTCTCACGGTCTTTCAGCTGGATGACACAGCAGCTGAGCCGGCTCGATCAGATGAAGGCAGAATTCATCAGCATTGCGACCCACGAGCTGAAGACACCGATCAACGTCATCAACGGCTATACCGAACTGCTCGAGGAAGGCATCTACGGCACGCCCACAGCCAAGCAGAGCGAGGCGCTGCGGACGATCGAAGAGCAGACGCGCATATTGACCAGCCTCGTCAATCAGCTGCTGGACATCAGCCGCTTCGAAGCCGGCGGACTGCAGCTTGAAATGCAGGAAGTCGTGCTGAACGATTTGTTCACGCGTATCGAGCGCTCGTTTGGCGTGCTCGCGCGCAAGAAAAGCATCGACTTCACGGTCGACGTGGAATCGACGGTGCCGCACGCGATTCAGGGTGACGCCGACCGGCTGGCGGACCAGGTGCTGGGCAACCTGCTGTCGAATGCCATGAAGTTCACGCCGGATGGCGGCACCGTTCGCATGCGGGCGTGGGGCGAGGGCAGCGAGTTGCGCATCGAAGTGGCCGACACGGGCGAGGGCATTCCCGGCGATCAACTGCCGTACATCTTCGACAAGTACTACCAGGTCAGCCAGCACGCGCGTACCAAGGGCGCGGGCCTCGGCCTCGCCATAGCGCGCGAGGTCGTCGAAGCGCATGGCGGCTCCATCTCCGTCGAGAGTCAGCCGCAGCGGGGCACGACCTTCACGATCAGCATCCCGGTACGACGCGTCCGTTTGCGCCAGGGCAGCGGGCTGGCAGAAAAAACGGCGTGAGCATTCCGGCTACCGATTACGACGCCATCGTGATCGGTGGTGGCCCGGCCGGCCTGTCCGCAGGACTTTGGCTCGCACGCTACCGCCGGCGCGTCATCATCCTCGATTCAGGGAAGCCGCGTAACGACCCCTCCTGGTCCGTTCACGGGTATCCGGGCATTGTTGACCCGCCACCCCACGAGCTGCGCCGCGTGCTGATTTCGCAGGCCACCGAGGCCGGCGCCGAGTGGCGTGGTGCCGACGTCGGCCACGTCACGGGCGAGAAGAACGATTTCACCGTCCACCTGGAAGACGGCACCTCGCTCACCGCGCGG
>CBJLQC010000041.1:0-10156 GCA_966424955.1 uncultured bacterium
GCTGGAGAAGGCAATCCATTTCCCATCCGGCGACCAGCGCGGAAAGAAGTCGTTGGATGGGTTGTTGGCTGCCTGGGTCGTGAGATAGCTGACCGTGTTCGTCGCCACGTCCAGCAGGGCAATGCGTCCGAGCGGCGCCGGCGTGTGAAACGCGATCGTGTTGCCATCCGGCGACCAGTCCGGCCAGCAACCCGGTCCGGAGTTGGTGCGCGTATAGGCGCTGCTGGCGATGTCGAAAATCCAGATCTCGTTGAAACCGGCATTCGCGCTACAGTAGGCCACCTTCTGCCCGTCCGGCGACCAGGCGGGCGCACCACTCGGTGTCGCATTGCTCGTCAACCGGCGCGGACGGGGGTCGGCGTCGTCGAGATCCAGAATGTGGACGTCATGGATCAGCACGTTGGGCGTCACACTGAGGTCCCACGCCCGGCGCGTGAATAACAGTTTGCGGCCATCGGGCGACCACAGCGGCCGGTTTGCAATCCACTCGATCCGCAGATTGTCGAGGGCCTCGTCATTGGGCGAGAAGGTCAGCTGCGTTACATGGTCGCCGCCCGGATTCATCACGAAGACCTCGTCGCGCCCCGTCCGATTGCTCATGAAGGCAATGCTGCCGGGTACGATGGTGCCCGGCGCCAATACGGCGGCCGCCGGCCGGGCAGGCGGGGCGGGCGCCTGAACTTCTGTGCAGGCCGCGAGGGCGGCTGTCACGACGAGGGCGTGGCGAAGGGGCCATCGCAGGCGGGAGCTCGGGATGGCTGAGGCGCCAGGTTGGACGCTAATCATTATTGATCTCCGGGAGTGAGGTTAGGCCACATGCTTGTGGCTGGCGGATCGGCCGGCCTATAGTAGAAGTCGGGTATCACCCGCATCTCCGGCTCGAATCACATTTTCCTCACCTGCGCATGATCCGGCTGCAATTGTTCGGTCCACCTGCCCTGCGTGACGCCACCGGCGAGGCCGTCGGCGGGACGGTCGCTCAGCGGCAGCGCGTGGCCTTACTCGCGCTTCTCGCGGTGGCCGGCGAATCGGGTGTCAGCCGTGACCGTCTCATCGCCCTGCTCTGGCCTGAGCTGGACGGCGAGCACGCCCGCCACCTCCTCTCGAATTCGCTGTACGGCATCCGGAAATCGCTGGGCAACGACGTGGTCATTGGACGGGGCGACGTCCTGCTGCTGAATCCAGCGCGGATCCGGAGCGACGTCGGCGAATTCGCGGAACTGATCGAGCGCGGGGACGATGCAGCTGCGGTGGATCTGGGTGAGGCGCCCTTCCTGGATGGCTTCTATCTGCAGAATGCCGGCGACTTCGAGCGGTGGGCGGAAGCCGAGCGGTCGCGTTTCGCGCGCACCCGCCTGGGTGCACTCGAGCGCCTGGCTACCAACGCCGAGGCGACGCATGATGCGCGGGCCGCCCTCATGTACTGGCAGCGCCTGAGCGAAGCCGATCCCTACAATTCGCGTGTCGTGCTGCGATTGATGCGAGCCTATGCGGCCGGGGGTGAGCCGGCGGCTGCGCTCGAGCTGGCGCGTGCGCACCGAAGCGTGTTGGCGGACGAGCTGAATACGGCGCTGCCCGCGGAAATTGCCGACCTGGTCGCGCAACTGAGCCGGCGCGCCGCAGATGAAACCATTCTGCCGACGCGGGCGGGACCGGTGCACACGGTGTCGCGGCCGCGACGGCCAGCTGCCGGCTCGCAGTCGTTGCGGGCGCACGCGCCGCAGCCTTCCATCCGCGGTTGGCCGCGGCTGACCTGGCGTCGTGCCGGCGCAGCCTCGTTGATCCTCGTGGCCACGGCGCTGGCCGCGACGGCAGTGGTCAGTGATGCTTTTCGGATGGGCCGGCCGGCGCCGGCGACTGCGTCCGTGCTGCCCCGATCGATCGCCGTGCTCCCGTTCGTGAATCTCGGCGCGGCGTCGAGCGACGACTATTTCAGCGACGGTCTCACGGAGGAGCTGCTCAACCACCTGGCACAAGTCGAAGGACTGCGTGTGGCAGCGCGCACCTCGGTGTTCGCGTACAAGGGCGTAAACAAGGATGTAGGCGATATCGCGCGCGCGTTGAACGTCGGGCTGATCGTGGAGGGCAGCGTGCGACGGACGGGCCGACGCCTGCGTGTCACCGCACAGCTAGTCAATGCCGCCGACGGCTATCACATCTGGTCGCGCACGTGGGATGAAGAGGATCTGGCGGACATCTTCGAGATCCAGGAGGAAATTTCCCGCCAGATCGTGTCCAACGTCTTGCCGCAGCTGCGCGATCAGAGTCCGTACGCGCGCGGGACACAGGACGTGCACGCCTACGAAGAATATCTGCGCGGTCGTTTCGCATTCTGGCAGGGCACCAGCCCTGAAAACATGCGAAGCGCGATCAACCACTACCAGAATGCCATCGCGAGGGATCCGCGTTACGCAGCGGCATACGCGGGGCTGGCGGATGCCTACATGCTGTCACCCGGTCCGCCCCGGCAGAAACTGGAAGCGGCAAAGGTAGCGGCGCAACGGGCGATCGAGCTGGACAGCGAACTATCGGAAGGCTACGTCGCGCTGGCGAGCATAAATTGGTTCTACGACTGGGACTGGGCTGCCGCCGAGCGCAATTACCGACGCTCCTTCTCGGTCAATCGTCCGATCTACAGCCGCTGCATCTGTTACGTCTGGTATCTCGCCGCCATCGGAGACATGGATGGCGCCGCGCGAGAAGCCGCGCGGGCCCGCAGTTTCGATCCGGTGTCATTACTGCCCATGACTACACTGGCCAGTGTTTACCTGTCAGCCGGACGGCGGCAGGAGCTGCGCGCGCTGCTTCCCGAGTTGCGCGCGGCCGGGATGAGTGAGCGCGGACTGGATGGATACGTTGCCTGGCTGGAATGGGATGAGGGACGCCGCGATGCCGCCCTGGCATTGGCCAGCGAAGGGATGGTCTTCCCGGATTCGCTTGCAACCGCCAACTCGTGGTGGTTGGCGATGCTCGCCTACATGTACGCAGGCACTGGGAAAACCTCGTGGGCCGAACGCATTGCCGAAACGCTCGACGCACGAACGCGCGCCGATTACGTAGAGCCGCTGCTGATTGCCTCCGCTTACGCAGCCGCGGGTGACACCGCGCGTGCATCGCGCTGGGTCAGGCACGCGTTTCAGGAACGCGAGAACCTTGCTTTCTATGCCGTGTTACCGGAGACGCGGCCGCTACAAACACTGCCGGCTTTCCACCAGGCACTGCGCGCGGCGCACGTGCCGCTGTCGAGCGACTGACCACCTAAACCCTTCGGGACACGTCGCTACTGGTACTGGATGTACAGTGGCTTCGGCTCGAGCTTCAGCAGGTCCTGCGGCTTCATCAACGGGTCGCCCTTCTTCGTGTCGTTGTGATAAAAGAGCTTGAAACCCGTGAACTGCACCGGCTCCGAGACAATGTAGTCCTTGTAGCTGTCGCGCTTCAGCCAGGGCGCCCCCCACCCGTCCATATGCATGACGATCTGCACTTCGGGGCGCAGCTTGATCTGGCGGTAATTCGTGACGCCATTGCGCGTGAAGCGATGGATGGTCAGCACCTTGGGCGGCAGGTTGTACTTGCGCACCAGCTCCGCCAAATAGCCGCTCACGTAGTTGATGTCCGACGCGTCCATGGTGCCGATCTTCGTGCCCGGTTTATGTCCGGTCTTCATCATGAACTCCGGATCCACACCCAGGTGCACGTCGGGGCGCTGCAGGAAATGCTCGAAGCGCGGCAGCAGCTCGCGGATGTTGCTCAGCCCGGTTTGGATGTCGATGAACATGATGGCGTTTTTCGACCGGGCCCAGCCGTAAACCATCTCGACCATGCTGTCACGCATGATCGCGCGGTACTTTCCGGATGGCCCGGCGTCACCCTGGGCCACGACCGCGATGAGGTGCAGTGCGGGCTGCACGGGCGTAGCCGGATCGGCGGCGCGCCAGGCCTGCGCTTCCTTTTCCAGGCGACGCAGCATCTCCTGCGGCTCGTATTCACCGAGCGCACCCATCCGTTTCGACAGCGGGTTGCCGTAGTAGGCCACGATACGCCTGGCCGGCAGGAGCGCGCCGGGTAGCGGCGCCGGACCTTCCACCGGCCAGCCCATCCGCGTCGCATAGGCGGGATCCTCGCCGGCGCGGTACCTCACTTTGGGCGGCGCCGTGGAATCGAGCGGGGCGGGTGCCTTGCGATCCAGTTGCGCGAGCGAATCCGCCTGCGCGGAATCCACCGCGACGCTCTCCCGGCGCACCGGCTGCGGAGCGGGCGGCGGCTGCTGCGGCTCCTGGCTGCGGCGTCCACTCAGGAAAGTGAACGCTCCGAAGGCCAGGCTGATGGCGATGGCCAGCCCCAAAGCACGTTTGCGATCCAGATTCAGCGTCATTTACTCCATTCCATGGCTGCGGTATCGGCGCAGTACCCCACAGTGCAATTCGAGTGCGCCTACTGCCCGCCTCGACCGCATCAGAGGTCTGGGTTTTGCCCTGAACTGTTGCAGGTGGGTAGATAAAAATGGCCAGAAAGACTGTACTCGTCATAGAAGATAATGCCGGGGATCGAACGATCTACGGCAATACGCTCTGGTACAACGGATTCGACGTCCTCTTTGCAGAGGACGGCGCGACCGGCCTGGGGCTCGCCCGGGAGCGGCATCCGGACCTCATCCTGCTCGATCTCCATCTGCCGCTCCTGCATGGATCGGAGGTCACCTCGCAGCTGAAGCAGGATGATCTCACCAAGAACATCCCGATCGTGGCGCTGACGGCGCGGCGGCTCATCGATTTCGGGGGCAACGCGGAAGTGCTCGGCTACGAGGCCTTCCTGGAGAAGCCGATCTCGCCCCTCGAGGTTTTGCGCGTCGTCGAAAAGATCATCGGCCGGGCGCCGTACGATCAAAAGGACAACCTGCGGCGGCCCGAGCTCATGCCGATGCCCAGGGACAGGGTTTCGCGCGGCGTGGCGGTATCCAGCGAGATGCAATCGATCGCGCAGGGCCTGATCGACCACACTGCCGAGGTGTTGGAGCTATGGCAGAAGGCGGCCGCTGAAGAGCCGTGGTTTACCCTGCCACGGTCGGATCGGGCGGGTTTCCTGAGTGAACTGATCGTGGCGCTCGCGGAAGCGACGGTGCTCATGCCGACCGACTCGGATGCGTGCCGCAAAGTCGTCGTGGCGGCGGCGGCGCACGGGCGTGCGCGGCGCGAGCAGGGCATTCCGGAGACCACGCTGCCCATCGAATTCCACTTGCTGCGTCAGGCCATCGGGCGGTACCTGCTGCAGGCATTCCCGCCCAGCGAAGCAGTGAACAGCGCCGTCATCGCGTTCGACAGCGCGATCTCGTTGGGTTTGAACGCGTGCATGTGGGGTTACTTCCGCGAAGAGATTGAAGCGCAGGGACTGTGGGACAGGGGAATCGACCGTCTGGTCGATTCCGCCTGCGAGTCATCCGATGCAAAGCTCTCCGCGGACGCGGACGGTTCGGGCGCGCGTGTCGACGTGATTCCACCCGCCCAATTGCGCTCCGCTGAACCGGGCGCCCACAGCTAAAAGGCGGGCGCTTCTGCCTCCGCGAACACCGGATTCGAGAGATACCGTTCACCGAAATCGGCAATGATCGAAACGATCAGCTTGCCCGCGCTTTCCGGACGCTGCGCGACCTGCACCGCGGCCCAGGTGATGGACCCCGAGGAGATGCCGGCGAAGATGGCCTCTTCGCGAACCAGGCGGCGCGCGGTCGCGAAGGCATCTTCATTGGAGACGCGAACCACTTCGTCGTAAATCTTCGTGTCGAGCACGTCCGGCACGAAACCCGTGCCGATCCCCTGCTGCTTGTGCGGTGAGTGCGTGCCGCCCGACAGCACGGGTGATTCGTTGGGCTCGACGGCGACGATCCTGATGTCGGGTTTCTGCTCACGCAGGTAGCGGCCGGCGCCCGTGATGGTGCCGCCCGTGCCGATGCCGGACACGAAGACGTCGATTTTGCCCTGCGTGTCTTCCCAGATCTCGGGTCCGGTCGTCCGGTAATGAATCCGCGGATTGGCGGCATTCGCGAACTGCTGCGGAATCCACGCAGTGCCGATCTCAGCCGCGATCTGCTCGGCGCGCGTGATCGACTCCTTGATCCCCTTGGCGCCTTCCGTCAGCACGACCTGCGCGCCCAGTGCCTTGAGCATGTTGCGACGCTCGACCGTCATCGTGTCCGGCATCGTCAGGATGCACTTGTAGCCGAGCACGGTCGCCGCGAAGGCGAGCCCGATGCCGGTGTTGCCGCTGGTCGGCTCGACGATGGTCATGCCCGGCTTCAGGACGCCGCGCTCGACCGCATCCTCGATCATGGCCAGGCCGATGCGGTCCTTGACCGAATTGAACGGGTTGAATCCCTCATGCTTCACCGCGACTCGCCCGGGCATGCCGGCGGTCAGCTTGTTGAGGTAGACCAGCGGTGTGTCGCCAATGGCCCTGGTGATGTTCTCGTAGATTTTTCCCCGCGGCATCTCCCCTCCCGCTGAAACTGGTTTTCTGAAAGAATAAACGCCCTCTCTCCGAAATGAGAGAGGGCGTTGCCGGGTTCCGGTTCTGATAGCCGTTGCGGCCAAAACTAAAGTGTGGGGGCAGCCCCCTTTCGGGTCACAGCGGCAGCCAGTAATTGACCTTGACCAGGAACACGTGATTGGCTGGCCCGTCGAACAGCGCGCGGCGGTCCCGCGCGAAGTCCAGCTCGCCGAAGGCTTCCTGGCTGGCGCGGTCCTGTGTCCAGACCAGGAACAGCGTCGAGCCGGGCATGTACTCCCAGCGGAACACGGCATTCCCGCGCAGCGAGCGGAACGTGAAATCGGGATTGGCCACCTCGAACGTGGCAGCCGGGCCGGCTCCGTCGGGGTCGATCAGGTAGCTCAGGCCGTCCGTCGTCTGCTGCTCCTGCACGGTACCGATGTCGCGGCCGTAGACCAGCTTCGTGCGGCTGCGCGGGGCCGCGAATTCCTTGAAGCTCGAGAAGTCGTTGCTCGAGATGAAGGGCTGCGCGTACAACTGCAGCGACATGGTCGGCGTGAACGTGACATTCAGGCGCGTGTCCATCGACAACGTCTTCTGGTGCACATCCGAGAAGACGTAGCGCTTGCCGTAGAAGTCGGTCGCCGTCGCATCGGTGACTTCGCGCACGTACTGCGCCTTGGAGATGTTGTCGGTGAAGCGCGGGCCGAAGCTCATTGATATGTTCGACGCCGGCTGCACCGTCAGGGTCGTGCCGATGGACTTCTCGCGGCCGCCGTCAGCGGTCGAGTAGAAGCTCGGGAACACCTCGAAGAACACGCTCTTGCGGCGGTCGCTCGCGATGGAGAACTGGGTATACCGAGAGCTGGGCATGCCGACTACCGGGCCGCCGCGCGTCATGCGCTCGTCGACGACGGGCGGACGATAGTGGCCGTACAGGCTGAACTCCCAGAAGAACGGTGCCTCGTAATACGCGCTGCCGTGTACCTGCGCGGCGTTGAGATCGCCCTCCCAGTTGAACTGCTCCTGCCCGCCGAACGTCAGGTTGATGTAGCGGTAGTGCTTGGTGGGCTTGGTCCACCGGCGATTGATGTTGCCGTGGAACCAGAGGTAATCCACGCGCGAGAGGTTCGCGATGTCGTTGTTCTCGAAACCCGGGCTGCGAATGTTGGTGGACGCTTCCCAGCGCCAATCGCCGCTTTCCTTGGCCATGCGCATATACGTGCCGAAGCCGCGCATCGACGTCAACGTCGAGTCGTACTCCGAGGTGAAGAGACCGTTCGAGCCCTGCTCGCGGTCCGGCCGCTGGAAATAGCGGGCGCTGGAATGCTGCGCGCGCAGGATCGCCGCCGGGTCGCCGCTGATGTTGGTGACGGCACCTTGCGCGATCAGATGATATTTGCGATTTCCCCACCAGTACTCGGTCTGCAGGCCCACGCCCTCGGCGTGCTTGTTCAGCCGGTCGGCCAGCAGCTGATCCTCGAATGAGCGGAACACCGAAGTAAAGATCCCGCCTACCGTCAGGTTGCCCTTGGCCAGCTCGCGGTTGACGCGCGTCACGAAGTAATTGGTGGCCGGCTCGACTTCCTGCTTGAATTGGTCGGTGCCATCGAAGACGCGTGCATGCTCGCGCGCGGTCACCGCGTTGAGCACGCCGATGTTCCAGCCCTGGCTGGTCCGGCCGGTCAGCTTGGCGGCGCCCAGAATGGTGGTGGCATCCGGCGCGTCCACGTACTGGCCGCGGTTGAAGGCGAGCCCGGTCGCCTGCGGGACGCGACCGATACGTCGCGTGGACAACATGCTGAGCGAGGAAACGTTGCTGCAGGTGAAGCACCACAAGCTGCCGAACCCGAACTTGTCGCGGCCTTCGATGAAGAACTCGCGCTTTTCATCGAAGAAGGTCTCGAATGCGCTCAAGTTCACTACCGCCGGATCGACTTCGGCCTGGCCGAAATCGGGGTTGATGGTGGCGCTCAGCGTGAGCGTCGGGCTGAGCTGATACTTCACATCGGCGCCGACGCGGAAGACGTTTTCGGTCTTGTCCAGGAAGGGATTGGCGCCGCCGCCTTCCGCATTGACTTCGCGCTGCGTGACGACGTAGGGAAGCAGCTCGAGGCGGCCTGGTACCCTGGCCGGGCTGGCGATGCCGGAAATGTGGCCCCAGCGCGAAGGTCCGCCCGATTCATTGGTATTCCAGAACGAGAACACGTTTGTCTCGTTGGTGCGATTCAGATAGCGCTCGATCTGGAAACCCCAGGGCTCGGTCGAGCCGGGACGGAAACGCAGCTGCGAAAACGGAATCTTCATCTCGGCGGTCCAGCCGAGCGAATCGATCTGGACTTTGCCTTCCCACACGGGATCCCAGGACACATCGCCATTGCCGCCATCCCAGCGGCCGCCCGCCGCGGTCAGCGAGAATGACGCGTCGCCGTTGTGGTTGTGATAGGGGTCGAACTGGATCAGGATGTAGTCGCTGCCCGTCTCGGAGTCGCGGCGCGCCAGCCGGCCGACAATGCCCGCGGGCTGATCGTCGTACATGCGCGCCCCGACGTAGATCGCTTCATCGTCGTAGACGACGCGGACCTCGGTGCGCTGGCTCGGCTCCCCGCCTTCGGTGGGACGAATCTGTGTCAGTCGCGTGATGGGCGCCGCGGTCTGCCAGACGGCCTCGTCCAAATGGCCATCGACCTGTACTGTTCCAGCCAGCCGCGTAGCCTGCGCGGCAGGCGCGGCACCTGCATGCGCGGGGTTGCTGGAGGCAGGGGTGGAGGCGGCATTGCGCGTTGGCGTGTCCGCCGCGGCCAGCGGCTGCGTGCCCTTTTGCTGCGCATACGCTGTTGCGCTGCAGAGGAGCGTGGCCGCGGCTACCGGCACGAATATTCGTCGGGACATCAGGCACCAGTTCAAAAGGTGGTTGCAACAACTACGAACCGGATAATTAGACTACCCCACCCGCAAAAAGGTTGGGATTTCCAGCACCAGGGAGAAAAAACAATGGTACGAAGCCGATTTGCAGTACTCATGACCTGTGTCCTGTTCGCGTGTGGCGGCGATACCGGGGACGAACAGGGTGCGGGCGCGGACACCACGGCGCTGGCGGGCGACACCGCGGTAACCATGACTGTTGATAGCGCCACCAATGCCTCGGGCATGCTCGATCCCAACGCAGCGAGTGCCGAACAGATTGCGGCGATTCCCGGCTTGACGCCCGAGCTGGCGCAAGCGGTCGTGAGCGGCCGGCCGTACCAGGACATGCTGGCCGTGAACCGCGCGCTCACCGGTTTGACGGACCAGCAGCGCGATACCGTTTACGCGCACATGTGGAAGCCGTTCGATCCCAACACGGCAAGCGCGGAGGAGATCGAGCTGATTCCCGGCGTCGGTCCGCGCATGCGCCATGAGTTCGAGGAGTACCGTCCGTGGACATCGGTCGAGCAGTTCCGGCGCGAGATCGGCAAGTACGTCGATGAGGCGGAAGTGGCGCGGCTCGAGAAGTACATCGTGATCCGCCCTGCGGGGCAATGAAGCCAGCCGTGTGGCTCGCGCTGCTGGTGGCCACGCCGCTGGCAGCGCAGCAGCCGGTCGTCGGTTATGTCGATGTCTACGGCGCGCGCACGAATGCGTTGGTCGTAGTGCGCGCGGCCGCTGGCATCAGCGTCGATGATTCGGTAAC
>CBJLQC010000042.1:0-10151 GCA_966424955.1 uncultured bacterium
AGGTGTGAAAAGAGATACTGCCGCCACCCGCAGCGCCCTTCCTTTCCCGCGACCAGCGGCAGCCAGCGATCCGCGCCGGCGCCCGCGGGCCCGCAGGTTCGTCGGTATGGAGACCAGGAAGCACAAACCTCTTGCGCCCTCAATAAAGCCCTTTATACTTAAGTCATGAAGCATTTCGAGGAGAACGGCAGCACGGCGACCCTGGACGAGCGCGCCGATCCCGCCCAGACGGGGGATCCGGTCACGATTTCGTCGTTCCTGGCCGCCGCCGACCGTCTCAAGGACAAGGTCAATAACTCCTTGAAGAGCGTCGGCCTGTCCTGGCCGAAGTACGAGGCGCTCATGCAGCTCCGGAACGCGAATGGGTCACTGCCCTTGCGGCGGCTGGCCGAGTGCCAGGGGTGCGCGGCCTCCAACATCACCCAGATCGTCGACCGGCTGGAAGCTGATGGGCTGGTGCGCAGGGTGGATGATCCGGAGGATCGGCGCAGCGTCCGCGCCGAGCTGACCCCGGAAGGGGAGATCGCCGTGGCGAAAGGCGCCGCCCAGATCGAGCTGGTCCGCGGCGAGTACCGCTCTTTGTTTACACCCGCCGAGCGCACGGAGCTGGCCCGGCTCATCTCCAAAATCTGAAAATTTTTTCGAAAAATGCTTAATACCTTTAGTTTTAATGATTTAATGATGTAGAACTTATCCACTTTTCGGCGTTATCCGGCAGGTCACAATGTCCCAACAGCCGGATAACGCACGCTACGTACGTTCGGCGCGGCTGAATGATCGGCCGCAACAAGGAGGATTCAAATGTCGGTGCAGAAATGGGTGGTCGGGTTGCTGTTGGCAGGTTCGGTACTGACGCAGGCGCAGGTCGCCAGCGCGCAGGATAAAGCAGTCGCGTTCGCGGTTCGCGGTGGCACGTTCAGCGGCATCACCGATCTGGATGATGCGGGCACGGCGGACTTCAAGGACAAGGGCGGGACCGTGGGTGTGGGAATCGCACTCGAGCTGGGGCGGTTCTTCGCATTGCGTGCCGATGCCAGCCTGGCGCGCAACGAGCTGCAGATCAATGACGTGGGCACCGGCGAGGACATGAGCCGGCTGTTCTACGATGCGGCGCTTCAGTTCCAGTATCCCATCAACAGCTTCAAACCGTACCTCTTCGTCGGCGCGGGTGCCGTGCGGCTTCATCCGGTCGGCACCGATGACACCGACGAGACCAGCTTTGCCGGCACGGCGGGACTGGGTGTGACCTACACGATTCCGGGGACGCAGCTCGGCATCGGCGTGGAGGGCAAGAGCTGGCTGTACGAATTCCCCGAGTTCGAAGGTGGCGAGGAGTACACCAAGACGCAGTTCGAGGCGAGCTGGAATGCGACGATCTCCTATCGCATTCCGCTGGGTGCGCGAGTGGTGCGCGCCAGCCGGTAAACAATTAACGCGGGCAGACCCGGCGTTGCAGGTCTGCCCGCTTAGAGGTCCCCTTATGAAGAACCAACGTCCCCAGCTGGTGTTAGCGGCCGCGTTCTTCGGCGTGCTGGGTTTCCAGGCGACGTCGTGGGCGCAGGCCACAGGCGAAACCGTTACGGTCGTCACTCTGGAAGACGCGCGGCAGCGCGCGCTCGAGGTGAGTCCTGCGCGCATTGCGGCGCGCGGTGAGGCGAGCGTGGCGGCGTGGTCGCGGCGCAGTGCGCTGACCGACCTGATCACGCCGAGCGTGACAGCCGGCACCAATTACACCTCGTTCTCGGATCCTTTCTTCAATCCCGGCACGGGCGGTGTCAGTTCGAGCGCGGCCAGTGCGACGTTGCAGGCGAGCTACACCGTGTTCGGCGGCGGCAAGTTCGCGGCCTTGAAGCGCTCGCGCGCGGATGTCGAGCGGGCCGCGGCGAGTGAGACGGCGGCCGGTTTCAACGTGGCGCTGCAAACCGATGCCGCGTACTACGGCGTGCTGGCCGACCAGGAGCTGAAGCGCGTTGCCGACGCTCGGCTGGAGCGGGCGGCGGAGCAGCTCAGCGTAGCGCGCTCCCGCGCGCAAACCGGTTATGCCATCGCCACGGATTCATTGCAGCTGGTGCTGGAAGTGAACAAGGCGCGCCTCGAGCTGCTGCGTCGCGATTCGGCGCTCACGGTGTCGCGGCTGCGTCTCGGCAGCATGATCGGCCTGACGGGTGCCGCCGATGCCGCGCCGATCGATAGCGCGGTGCCTGCTGAGCTGCCGTTCACGGCGGACCAGGCGGTGGCTGAGTTGCGGACCCGTGGCCCCGGGCTCGTGGTTGCGCGTGCCGCCGAGGACCAGGCGAATGCCGCCCTCGCGTTCGAGCGGGAGGCTTATCTGCCGGCGATCACGCTGTCGGCGCAGACCGGTGCCTATGATTCGCAGCTGTTTCCTTCCGCGCTGAACCGTTCGCAATTCGCTGTGAACGTCTCGCTGCCGATCTGGAACGGTGGACAGCGCGAGCTGTCGGTCGCGCGGGCGCGCGCACAGCGTGATGTCGCGCGTGCGGAACGCGCCGAGCGCGAACGTGCGGCCGCCGAAGAAATGGTGAGCGCGATGAATGGCTACAGCACGGCGCGCGCCGCGACCGAGCTGACGCAGATCGGCATCGTGGCCGCGACGGAGAATTACCGTGTACAGCGCGCGCGCTATCGCGAAGGCTCGACCACCATCCTCGATCTGCTCGAGGCCCAGGTCGCGTTGAGCGAAGCCGAGTCCGCACTGGTGCAATCACGTTATGCAGCACGTCTGGCCCTGGCGCAGGTGGAAGCCCTGCTCGGCCGGCGCGTCTTCGACAACTAAGGGCTAACTGAGGGAATACGACCATGACAAAGCGACAGAAAAAGGGATTGGCTTCCACCATGGTGATCGCGGCCGTGCTGGCCACGGCCGTGGGCCTGGGCGTGTGGAAGACATCGACCATCAAGCAAGCGATCGCGGCGTCGGCGAATCAGCCGGAACCGATGGAGTTGGTAACCCTGGCGAGCGCGGTGGAGCGGCCGCATCGCGAAACGACCACGGCAATCGGAACGGTGCTGGCGCTGCGCTCGGTCACGTTGCGCAACGAAGTGCCGGGCACGATACGCTCGGTGCATCTGACGCCGGGCCGGATCGTGGAAGCCGGCACGGTGCTGGTCGCTCTCGATGTATCGGTCGAGCAGTCGGAGCTGAAGGCGTTGCAGGCGCAGGCGGCGCTGGCCAAGGCCACGCTCGACCGAGTGCAACGTCTCATGAACGATCGCGCGGCCCCGCAACAGGAACTGGACCGTGCGCGCGCCGAATACGATGTGGCGATTGCCCAGATCGGCCGCACGAAGGCGGTCATTGAGCGCAAGATCATCCGCGCGCCGTTCCGCGCCCGTGTCGGCATTTCGGATGTGCATCCGGGGCAGTACCTGGACCAGGGCACCACGCTGACCACGCTGCAGGGCATCGGTGATGATGCCAACATCGACTTCGCGGTAGCGCAGCGGGTAGCGAACGAGCTGAGAGTGGGCGACGCGGTGCAAATCGTAACCGGCGAGGTGAGTCATCCGGTGAATGCACGGATCGTGGCAGTGGACGCGCGCATCGATCCGGAAACGCGTAACGCGACGGTCCGCGCACGCATCACGGATAGCGACCACGCGCTCGCGCCGGGCTCATCGGTGCGTGTGCTGCTGCCGTATGGCGCCCCGGTGCAGACCGTTTCGGTGCCGGCCAGCGCGCTGCGCAAGGGTCCGGCTGGCGATCACGTATTCGTGGTCACGCCCGATTCGACCGGCAAGCCGCGCGCGCATGCGCGGCTGGTGCGCATGGGTGCGCTGATCGGCGATTCGGTGTTGATCCTGGATGGCCTGAAAGCGGGCGAGCAGGTGGCGGCGTCCGGCTCATTCAAGCTGCGTGAAGATCTGCTGGTCGTAACTGCAGAACCCAAACAATAAAGGCGAGGGCCGCATGAAGTCCTTTACCGACATATTCATTAAGCACCCGGTTCTCGCGATCGTCGTGAACCTGGTCATCGTGCTGGTGGGCTGGCGCGCGCTGACCACGCTGCCGGTGCAGCAGTACCCGCAGATCGAAAGTTCGTCCGTGGTCATTACCACGGTCTACTACGGTGCCAGCGCGGAAACGGTGCGGGGCTTCCTGACCACACCGATCGAGCGTTCCGTGTCGGCGATCAGCGGCGTGGACTACGTGCAGTCGACCAGCCGTGCCGGCGTGAGTACGGTCACCGTGCAGCTCAAGCTCAATCATGATGCGACCGCGGCATTGGCGGAGATCACCGCGCGGTTGCAGCAGGTTCGCTCGGAGCTGCCCGCGGAAGCCGAGCCACCGGCGGTCGAGGTACAGCGGTCGGATCGTCCGTACGCGTCGTTCTATCTGAGCTTTACCTCGAGCGAGCGGGACATTCCCGCGATCACGGACTGGTTGACGCGCACGCTACAGCCGCAGCTGGGCACGGTGAAGGGCGTGCAGCGCGTGACCGTCGAAGGCGGGCGGCAGATCGCGATGCGCGTGTGGATCGAGCCCGAGCGGCTCGCTGCGTACAACCTGGCCCCGGGTGACGTTTACGGCGCGCTGCGCCGCAACAACTACCTGGCGGCGGTCGGCCAGACCAAGAGCAACCTGGTGCAGGTCAACCTGCTGGCGAACACCGACCTGCGTTCGGTGGAGGAGTTTCAGAACCTGATCGTCGCCAATCGCGACGGCGCCGTGGTCCGTTTGCAGGATGTCGCGCGCGTCGAGCTGGGTGCCGAGGAAGCCGGCATGGTCGCCAAATACGGGACCAGGGAAGCGGTTTACCTGGGGGTCTGGCCGCAGGCGGGCGTGAACGAAATCGAAGTTGCGCACAACCTCCGCGAGCAGATGGAGCACATCCGCACGCAGCTGCCCAAGGATGTGGACATGCAGCTCGCGTACGACGCAACCGTCTTCATGGAGGATGCGCTCGAGGAGATCAGCAAGACGCTGATGGAGACGATCCTGATCGTCGGCCTGGTCGTGTTCCTGTTCATGGGCTCGATCCGCACGGCGCTGGTGCCGCTGGTCGCCATGCCGGTGTCGCTGGTTGGCGCGGCCATCATCATGTACGGGTTCGGCTTCAGTCTCAATCTGCTGACCATCCTGGCGATCGTGCTGTCTGTAGGCCTGGTGGTGGATGATGCCATTGTCGTCGTCGAAAACATCGAGCGACACGTGCGCATGGGGAAGACGCGCCTGCAGGCAGCACTCGTCGGAGCCCGGGAGCTGGTCGGGCCGATCATCGCGATGACCATCACGCTGGCGGCCGTCTATACGCCGATCGGTTTCCAGGGCGGGCTCACCGGGTCGCTGTTCCTGGAGTTCGCGATCACGCTGGCAGCCGCGGTCGTGCTGTCAGGAATCGTGGCGGTGACGCTGTCCCCGGTGATGAGCTCACGGATGGTGCACGAACACGGCGCGGAGGGGCGGCTGACGAAGCTGGTCAACCGCGGGTTCGACGCGGTGCAGGCCCGTTACGCGAAGCTGTTCGACGGCGCCATGCAGATTCGTCCAGCCGTCGTGGTCGGCGCGCTGCTGGTGATGGCGATGGCGTGGCCGTTGTACATGTTCTCGAAGAAGGAATTGGCGCCGGTCGAGGACCAGAGCCATATCAGCATGTTCATGGCCGCGTCGCCGGACGCATCGTTGCATGCGACCAACAACGCGACGCGCGAAGTCGTGCAGAAAGTGGAGGCGTTCCCCGAGGCCGAGTTCATGTGGTCGCTGGCGATGCCGTGGGGCGCCTTCGGGGGCATGAAGGCGGTGGACTGGAAGGAGCGCAAACGCTCGACGCAGGAGATGTACGGCGAGCTCTATGGCGCCGTGTCGACCGTGCCCGGGTTGCAGGTGTTTCCGCGCCTGGATCCGCCGCTGCCGACGCCCGGTCAGTACGACGTCGAATTGGTCCTGCAGAACGACGTGCCGCCCGAGCAGATGCTGGAAACGGTCGGGAAGGTGGTAGGGGCCGGCTGGCAGAGCGGCAAGTTCATGTACGTGGACACCGATCTCAAGATCGACCTGCCCGAAGCGCGCGTGGTGATCGATCGTGATCAGATCGCGGATCTCGGTCTCGACCTCGCGACCGTCGGCCGTGAGCTGGGTACCGCGTTGGGCGGTGGTTACGCGAACCGCTTCAACTACTTCGACCGCAGCTACAAGGTCATTCCGCAGATCGGTGAAGAGGATCGCAGCAGTGTCGGTCCGCTGCTCGACCTCAAGATCAAGACACCGAGCGGCGAGCTGGTACCGGTCTCGACGTTCACGCGCATCGAGTCGAGCACCGCGCCTCGCGAGCTGACACGCTTCCAGCAGCAGAACGCGGTGCGCGTGTTCGGTGGTGTGGCGCCCGGCATCACGAAGGAAGAGGGGCTGCGTGTGCTGGAAACGGCCGCGGCTTCGGTGGCGCCCGCCGGCATGACCATGGACTACGCCGGTGAGTCGCGCCAGATCCGCAAGGAAGGCGGCACGCTGGTCGTGACGCTGCTTTTCGCCGTGGTCCTGATCTACCTGGTGCTGGCTGCGCAGTTTCAGAGCTTCCGCGATCCACTGATCGTGCTGCTCGGCTCGGTGCCGCTGGCGATTTCGGGTGCGCTGATTTTCAGCTTCCTCGATCTGACGACGATCAACATCTACTCGCAGGTCGGCCTGATTACGCTGGTGGGCTTGATCGCGAAGAACGGCATCCTGATCGTGCAGTTCGCGAACACGCTGCAAACCCAGGGCGCGGAGAAGTTCGAGGCGATCCGCGAAGCTTCACTCACGCGTTTGCGTCCCGTCCTGATGACTACGGTGGCGACGGTGTTCGGTCATTTGCCGCTGGTCTTCGTGAGCGGCCCCGGCTCGGAAGCGCGTAACTCGATCGGCATGGTGCTGGTCACCGGCATGATCATCGGCACGATCTTCACCCTGTTCGTGGTGCCGGTGTTCTACTCGCTGCTCGCCGCCAACCACGCACCCGCGCTCGCCTTCGCGAGCTCGGGAAGCTCGGTTGATGATGAGTACGTGGGTCTGGGTGAGCCGATAGCTGCGTTCGGAGACTAGCAGAACGCTCGCCGCGCACGCGGCAGACACACGGGATGGGAAAGCGGAGTGCACGTCGCGCGCGACGAACATTCCGCTTTTCTTCTTTCAGGATGTTGCCCGCTATTGCTTCGCCGCGAAGATGCGGAATTCGTCCGCCAGCACGCCAACGCCATAATGCACCGAGAACCGCGCCGTGGCTGCGTCGCGCGTCGAACGCTTGAGGAACACGGCCTCGAATCTCTCGCTTCTGCCATTCGTGTAGGCCTTGGTACCGGTGATCAGTCCGGCGGATATCGCAAGATCCCGCAGCACGAAGCGCCCGTCATCCTGGCCGCTGCCGGTGGCTTTTCCGGTGCGGTCGATGGTGATGTCGAGGTCCATCCCATCACGCGCCACGTACCGGCCGGAGTACGCGGGCGCCGCTGCCAGCCATGCCTCCGATACGACCTCCTTGTATTTGGTGCGGGTGACGCCCTTACTGGTGCGCGTTTCGTTCTTGAACTTGCTGAACTCGCTGGCCAGCGACTGCGCACGGGCGGCGGGGGTTTGGGCCAGAGACGGCGCGGCCGTCGCGACCGTCAGTCCGAGCAGTATCGAGCCGAGCCGCATGATTGCTCCGCCTTTCTATCGGGTCCATCCCTTGGACATCGGCGTTTTCCGATAGGTTGCAGCCCGCTGTTTCTCGCCACCGTAATTTCCGGGTTGCCGGATTCGGCGTCACACATGTATGCTGCAGGCAACCCTGTAAAGAGCGAGCGACTATGCTACTCATTCGCGAAATCATGTACTGCAAGCCGGGTAAGGTGCGGCCGCTGGTCGAGAAGTTCGTCGGCATGGCCAGGCTGATGGAGAAGTACAATCAGGGCAAGATGAAGATCATGACCGACTTCGCCGCGGAGCGCTACTGGACGATCGTCTCCGAATTCGAAGTGGCGAGCATCGCGGAATTCGAAAAAATGATGGCCGGCGGGGACGAGCCATACAGCCCTGAAGACATGAAGCAGATGGAAGAGCTCATGAAGGGTTACCATGAGCTGGTGGACCACGGCCGGCGCGAGATCTACAAGCTGGAAAACTGAAGCCCGGCGCCCTGCGCTGTCCGCGCCGGCAGTTCACTTCGTGCCGCGAGCCGCACCGACCTGTCGCTGGATGTAATCGAGCGCTTCGCTCGGAAGCGCTTCGGCCGGGATAGGCACGTACAACCAGCCGCTGTAGAACAGCAAGGTCACGCGCGGACAGCTCCAGATCCGGTGGATCGTGCTCCAATTCAGAAGCGAATCCCCGAGGACGGAGCTGATGGCGATGCCGCGATCGCTCAATGCGATGTGGATGGTGCGGTCACCTGCACCGAAGGCCCGGTCGATGGCACGACGCCGGGCTCCTGCCACAATCAGGAAGATCACCAACAGCATCAGGGCGGCACCACCGAGTGCCGCGCCGAGGATGCGCATCGCCGGGTCCAGCATGACCATGAACATGACGATCGGGAACAGCACCAGGGCAACCGGGCCGGCCCAGCGCCCACGACGCCACAACAGGCAATTCAACGCGTCCGAGAGGAGGCGGTGTGAAGACTGGAATGACAGCTGATAGGCTGCTGCGGGCATGGCAGCAGCATGCGCGGACGCGCGCGGCGGCGCAAGCAACTCGCGACGGTCGCGCCCGCGCGTCGCCGGGGTCGCGCGAGATTAGACGCGGGTGCGGAAGCCCATCACGAGATGCAAAAGGAAAAGGAGCACGACTGCGCCGATAAACGCGGTGAAGATCGTGCCACCCAATCCGCTGAAGGGGGCGTCCACACCCAGCTTATCGAAGATCCAGCCGCCGACGAATGCACCGACGACGCCCACGATAATGTCACCGACCAGGCCTACGCCGCCGACCAGCAGTGCGGCCAGCACACCGGCAACCAATCCCACGATCAGCCATGTGACCAGGTCCATGTAGCCTCCGTGTCCTGCTTTGTCGAGTCCGCGGCGTGGCTGTGCATTAAGCGGTCCAGCATAATGAAGGAACGCCCGCGGGCATGATGCCCGCGGGCGTTCGGGTTACGGCATTGCGGCTCGGTGCTACGGCCGCTTGCCGATCGTTTTCAGAATGGCGTCGGGAACCGAGTCGGGATTTTTGCGCCGCTCCGCGGGCCAGTCGTAGTCGGCATCCCATGCCTTGCCGTCGAACAGCAGGAACGCGCCCGGCGGCACTTTGCCGACGGCATTGCAGCGCGTAGCTGCCGGCTGCTGTACCGCGGCGTGGTCCGGGAGCCAGACCCGGCATTGGCCGGCCGGCGGATATGCGTCGCCGGGGAGGTCAGTCAAGACGCGCGGACGGCTCAGCGTGTCACTCTCGCCATTCTTGCGCGCCGGGCGTTTATCATCGGCGCTCGCCTGGTTGCGCGCCGGCTTCTCGTCGTTCGGCGCCGTCTGCTGGCCGTTCGGCTGCTTCTCGTCCTTCGGCGGTTTACCACCCTGCGCCTGTTCGCCGGCATCCTGTTTCTCATCAGCGTTGCCTTTCTGGTCCGCACGTGCCTTTTCCTCGGCGCGTGCACGGCCGTCGCCGCCCCGCGCGTCTTCACCAGCCTTGTCCGGCCCGGACCTGCCCTTGTCTGCCTTGTCCTTCTCAGGATTCTGCGGCTTCTGTTTTTCCTTTTCGGCTTTTTCCTTCTCGGCCTTATCCCTGTCGGCCTTATCCCTGTCGGCCTTATCCTTCTCGGCCTTTTCCCTGTCGGCCTTATCCTTGTCGGCTTTGGCTTTCTCGGCCTTCTCCTTTTCGGCCTTCACCTTCTCATCATTGCCCCGCCCGTTGTCATGGCCGGGACCGTTGCCGTTGCCGCGTGCCTTGTCGGTGCCGTTAGCATGGCCGTTCCCGTTGCCGTTACCATTGCCATTGCCATTGCCGCTGGCTTTCTCGTCGCCGGGCGAACCGTTCCTGCGGTCGGCGTTGCGGTCTCGGTTGCGTTCGCGGGTGCGCTCGCCGTTACGATCCGCGACGATGATGGTGTCGCGCACGAAAACGGTATCGGTCGTCTGCACGACGCCGCGGCTGCCCTTGGCAGGGGCGTTGCCGGCGTAGGTGGTGGATATACAACCGCCCAGCATCCCCCAGGCGATAACTACGAACGTCCTCATTCGCATGT
>CBJLQC010000043.1:0-10099 GCA_966424955.1 uncultured bacterium
AGGGGCAGCCGACGACGTTCTACGCGACGCTGGCGCGCGATCCCATTCGCATGAACTGCGAGCTGAAGCATGTCGACGTCGTGCTGTCACCCGACCCGAACGTGTTCCGCCACTCCAATGCGCTGGCCGGGCTGAGCGAAGGCGGCGTGTTCGTGATCCAGAGCGATCTGACGCCGGAAGCGCTGTGGCGCTCGTTCTCGGCCAGCACGCAGCGCGAGATCACGCGCAAGCGGATCCGCGTGTATGCGCTGGATGGTTTCAAGATCGCCGCTGAAGAAGCCAGCGATTCCGAGCTGCGGTATCGCATGCAGGGCGCGGCCTTCATGGGCGCGTTCTTCAAGACCTCACCGTTCGCCGAGCGCGAGAAGCTGAGCGAGGAGACGCTGTTCGAGGGGATCCGCGATCAGCTCAGGAAGAAATTCGGCAAGCTGGGCGATCGCGTCGTCGAAGACAATCTGCGCGTAATCCGCCGCGGCTATGACGAAGCCGTCGAGGTCAAGCCGGCCGAGCTGCGCACGGATGAAGTCGGCAAGGCGATCGGCGCCATGCCGGGCGCGCTGAACGTGCCGCAGGCGGTGGAAGGCGTCGGCAACCCGGGCCGTTTCTGGGAGCAGGTCGCCTCGCCCGGACTGATGGGGCAGGACGGCATCGCCGATCCGTTTGCCGCGCTCAGCATCATGCCCGCAGTGACCGGCGCGATCCGCGACATGACCGGCATTCGTTTCGAGGTGCCGGACTTCATCCCATCGAAGTGCACGGGCTGCGCGCAGTGCTGGACGCAGTGCCCGGACTCGGCGATTCCGGGGCTGGTCAATTCGGTGGAAGACGTGATCGACTCGGCGATTCGCTACGCCGCAATTGACAACAACGTCGACCGGCTGCGCACCATTTCGAAGCACCTCGCCAAGGAATCGCGCAAGCTCATGGAGAAGGAAGCGTTCACCACGTTTGGTGAGCTGCTGCAGCAAGCCTTCCTCAACATACTGCCCAAGGTAGCGCCGGAGCCGGCCAAACAGCTGCAGCTCACCGGCGAGTTCGCCTTCGTGCACGCCATCGTCGCGGCCTTCCCGCTGGCGAAGACAGGGCCGTTCTACGACGTGCTCGTGAACAAGCAGAAGGGCAGCGGCGGACTGCTCGCGGTTACGGTCAACCCGGAAGCCTGTAAGGGCTGCAACATCTGCGTCGAGGTATGCCCCGAGAACGCGCTGGTCACCATCAAGCAGGACGACAGGGTAGTCGAACAGCTGCGCAAGAACTGGGCGTTCTGGCAGGAGCTGCCCGACACCGACGACCGGTTCATCAACATCCGCAACCTCGAGGAAGGCATTGGTGTGCTGCCCTCGATGCTGCTGAAGAAGAAGACGTACCGCTCGATGATCGGCGGCGACGGCGCCTGCATGGGCTGCGGCGAGAAGACGACCGTGCACCTGGTGACGGCGACCGTGGAAGCGCTGATGCAGCCGCGCGTCCAGAAGTTCGTGGCCGAGCTTGACGAGCTGATCACACAGCTCGAGGCGAAGAACGATGCAGGTGTCGCCCGGACGCTCGAGCAGCTGCGCGACCTGAAGTGGCGCTATGCAGAAGGTCCCGGCGGACGCGGGCGCGCTTCGCTCGGCTTCGCCAACAGCACCGGCTGCTCGTCCGTGTGGGCCAGCACCTATCCGTACAATCCGTACCCGTTCCCGTGGGTGAACCACCTGTTCCAGGATTCGCCGAGCGTCGCGATCGGCATCTTCGAGGGGCAGATGCGCAAGATGGCGGACGCGTTCCGCACGGTGCGCACCGCCCGGGCGCTGGTCGCGGGCGAGGCCGTGCCGGACCTGGTCGCGTTCGACTGGCGCGAGTTCACCGATGAGGAGTTCGGGATGTGCCCGCCGATCATCGCCATGGGTGGCGACGGCGCCATGCTCGACATTGGCTTCCAGAACCTCTCGCGGCTGATGGCGTCGGGTAAGCCGCTGCGTGTAGTCGTGCTGGATACACAGGTCTACTCGAACACGGGCGGCCAGGCGTGCACCAGCGGCTTCACCGGCCAGGTCGCCGACATGTCGGCGTACGGCAAGGCGCAGCACGGCAAGGAAGAAGTCCGCAAGGAGCTGGCGCTCATCGCGCTCGCGCACCGCGGCACGTTCGTGCTGCAGACGTCGCAGGCGTCGGCGTCACACCTGATCAGCGGGCTGCTCAAGGGTTTGCAAACGCGCCGGCCGGCCGTGTTCAACATCTACACGCCGTGTCCGGTCGAGCACGGGCTGCCCGATGAGTGGGCGCCGCACGCGGCACGCATGGCGCTGGAGAGCCGCGCGTTCCCGTACCTGGTCTACGATCCCGATGCGGGCAGCACGGTCGCCGAATGCCTGAGCCTGGACGGCAACCCCGCGCTCGATGAGCTGTGGCCGACCTACACGCTCGACTACGTCGATGCGGACGGCGCGGCGCAGACGCTCGAGCTGCCGCTGACCATCGCGGACTGGGCGGCCACCGAGGCTCGCTTCAAGAAGCACTTCAAAACCGCCAAGAACGCGGAGGCAAACGGAGAGAGCGCTGAGTCGTTGGTGCCGTTCCACGAGTTCGTGGCGCTGGACGCCGGGCAGCGCGCCGGCAAGACGCCGTTCATCTACAGCGTCACGGCCGAGAAGAAGCTGAAGCAGCTCACCGTGTCGCTGGAGATGGTGCAGCTCGCGACCGACCGGCTGCTGTTCTGGTCGCAGCTCAAGGAGCTGGCCGGGCTGCAGATCAGTGAGTCGGCGCGCGACTCGATCGAGAGCGCGGTGCAGGCCGACTACGAAGTCAAGCTGTCGGCGCTGCGCGCCGAGTACGAGGCGAAGATCGCCGAGCTGAAGGCTCGCTATCCGAAGCTGGTGGCGCGCCGGTTGGCGGAAGGGCTGCTCGGTGCAGGCAATCGCAACCGTACCATTGCGGAGTTGCTGGAATCAGCTGAGCAGACGCCCGGACTGGAGCCGATTGCTCTGGAGGACTTCGGAACTGCCGTTCGCGAACACGAACACGGACATGTACGCGTGGGGAACGGCGGAGCGACAACGCATGCCGGCGCCCTCGCGCAAGCCGAGCAACTCGCCAACGTGACCGCGGCCGAGTACGCGCACGTGAACGAATCCGTTGCCGTTGCCGAGTCCGATGAAGACTTCGGCATCGAAGCCTACATCGAAACAGCGCGCTGCACGTCGTGCAACGAATGCACGAATCTGAACGCGAAGCTGTTTGCCTACAATGCGGACAAGCAGGCGTACATCAAGGATGCGAAGGCCGGCACCTTCGCGCAGCTGGTCACGGCGGCGGAGCGCTGCCCGGCCGGACTGATCCATCCGGGCACGCCGCTCAATCCGAACGAGAAGGATCTGGAGAAGTGGATCAAACGCGCGGAGCCATTCAGTTGAGGAACGGGGGGCAGGCTAAACCTTTACTTTTGGCCGGAATGGCTATCAGCCTGGCCCAGCGCGCCAGCGTGAGGCCCGCATGATTGCCATCGCCTTGAAGCACGGCTTCCGGCATGGTGTGCATCCGCCCGAATCCAAGGAGCTGACGCGCGCATTGCCGATCCGGCGCATGCCGTTCCCGGACGAAGTCGTGCTGCCGCTGCGCCAGCACGCGGGCAAGCCCGCGCGCGTGAGCGTGCGCAAGGGCCAGCGCGTGGAGCGCGGTGATGTGGTGGCGGCGAGCGATGGCTTCGTGTCGGTGCCGATCCATGCATCCGCGGCGGGCACGGTGGCCGGCATCGAGCTGTGGCCGCATCCCGATGGCAGCATGGCCGAGGCCGTGCGCATCGCCGTCGACAAATACTCGGCGCAGATCGCGCGTACGCGCATGGTGCCGGAGTGGCGTGGGCTGACGCGTGAGCAGGTGGTCGACGCGGTGCAGCAAGCGGGCGTCGTCGGCCTGGGCGGTGCTGCCTTTCCTGCTCACGTCAAGCTGGTGCCGCCCAAGGACACAGCCATCGAGTTGCTCATCGTGAATGCGGCTGAATGCGAGCCGTATCTCACGAGCGATCACCGCGTCATGGTCGAATATCCCGAGCGCGTGCTCGCCGGCACGCGCATCATGATGCACGCGCTGGGCGTCCGCCGCGCGGTGATCGGCATCGAGAAGAACAAGCCCGATGCCATCGAGGTGCTCGGCAGAACGCTACCCGTCGACATCGACATCAGCGTCCTGCCTTTGACGGTCAAGTATCCGCAGGGCGCCGAGAAGATGCTCATCAAGGCGCTGACCGGCAGGGAGGTAGCATCGGGGAAACTGCCGGCCAGCGTCGGCGCCATCGTGCAGAACGTCGGCACGCTGGCCTGTATTGCGGAGGTGTTCGAGACCGGCCTGCCGCTGGTCGAGCGTATCGTTACCGTCACGGGCCCGGGCATTCGCAAGCCGGGCAACCTGATCGTGCCGGTCGGCACGAAGCTGCGTGACGTCATCGCGTTCTGCGGCGGGCTCACCGACGATGCCGCCGAGATCCTGTTCGGCGGGCCCATGATGGGAATCCCGCAGGCCGATCTCGATGTACCGGTGGTCAAAGGCACCAGCGGCATCGTCGTGCTCACCAGGAAGCAGCTGGAGCGACGTCGCACCATGCCGTGCATCCAGTGCGGACGCTGCCTGGATGCCTGTCCAATGTTCCTGAATCCATCACGGCTGGGCATGCTGGCGCAGGCCGGCCGCGCGGAGGAAATGCAGGCCGAGCATCTCGCCGACTGCATGCTGTGCGGCTCCTGCTCCTACGTCTGCCCATCCAGCATCCCCCTGGCGCAAATGTTCGCGTTGTCCAAGGCGGCACTGCGCAGGCAGGTAGTCAAATGAATCTGCAGATCGCGGCTTCTCCGCATCTGAAGGGCAGCGACTCGACCGAGCGCATCATGTGGACGGTCGTCATCACGCTGCTGCCGGTACTGGCCGGCGCGGTGTGGTTCTTCGGTCTGGGCGCGCTGCTGGTCGTCGCGGCGGCCACCATCGGCGCCGTACTGACGGAGCGCGCCTTCGGCACGGGCGGCCCGCTGCGCGATGGCTCGGCGGCCATCACCGGCTTGCTGCTCGGGCTCACGCTGCCCCCCGGATTCCCGATGTGGATGGCCTTCCTGGGCGGCGCCATGGCCATTGGTGTCGGCAAGCTGGTCTTCGGCGGACTCGGCCAGAACGTCTTCAATCCCGCGCTCATCGGGCGCGCGTTTCTGCAGGCCGCATTTCCCACGGCCATTACGACATGGCCGGCGGTGTCGCAGGGCTGGACCACTCTGTATGCCAGCAACTTCGCCATCCCGCTTGCGCAGGCGAATACCGCGGATGTCATTACCGCGGCGACACCGCTCGGTCTCATGAAGTTCGAGCATACCACCACCAACGCCGCCAGCCTGTTCATGGGCACGGTGGGCGGCTCGGTTGGTGAAACATCCGCGCTCCTCATTTTGATCGGCGGGGCGTACCTCGCGTGGAAGCGATATCTCGACTGGCGGATTCCCGTCAGCATCTTTGCGACCGTCGCCGTGTTTGCCACCGTGCTGCACGCGATTGATGCGCAGCGCTTCCCCGCTGCCGCCTTCATGCTCTTCTCGGGCGGCCTGATGCTCGGCGCCGTTTACATGGCGACCGACCTCGTCACCTCGCCGATCACACACAAAGGCGCCTGGATCTTCGGCATCGGCATCGGCCTGCTGGTCGTGCTGATCCGCATCTGGGGCGGCCTGCCCGAAGGCGTCATGTACGCGATCCTGCTGATGAACGCCGTCGTCCCTGCCATCAACCGGCTCACGCAGCCCGCGGTGTTCGGTACCGTGCGCGAGAAGAAGGCGGTGCGCGCATGAGCGGCCACGGGCACGGCAACGGCGTGGCGCCGCAGGCGCAGCGCCCTGATGTGAAGTCCGGCAAACTGGTCGGCACGCTGGCCGGTTTCGGCGCGATTGCCGGCCTGCTGATCGTCCTCGCGTTCCAGTGGGCGCAGCCGCGCATTCTGGCCGACAAGGCGGCGGTGCTGCAGGCCGCCATTGGCGAGGTGCTGGGCGAGCCCGCGCGCATTCAGAGCCTGTTCCTCGTCAACGGCGCGCTGACCGACACGCCGCCCGTGGGCGTGGACACCACGAAGATCGAACGCGTGTTCGTCGGCTTTGACGCGCAGGGCAAACGCGTGGGCTACGCGATCATCGGCGAGCAGCCCGGCTTCGCGGACGTGATCTCGCTGATTTTCGGCTACGATCCGACCACCAAACAGCTGCTCGGCATGAAGGTGCTGGACAACAAGGAAACCCCGGGCCTGGGCGACAAGATCGTGAAAGACACGGCCTTCGTGGGCGAGTTCACCGGCGCGGCCACGCCGCTCAAAGGGGTGAAACACGGAGCCGGGCAGGGCGGCCAGGAAGAGATCGACATGATCACCGGCGTGACCATCTCGTCGCGCACCGTGATCAGCATCATCAACAACAAGCTCAAAACGATGGAACCGCTGCTCGCGCAGTATGCGGAGAAGAAGCCATGAGCAAGACCACCGCGCGTGAGGATCTGGTCGCCGGTCTGTGGCAGAACAACCCGGTATTCGCGCAGTTCCTCGGCCTCTGCCCGACGCTGGCCGTCACCAACACGCTGGCCAACGGCATCGCGATGGCGCTGGCGACCGCGTTCGTGCTGATCGGCTCGAGCCTGCTGGTTTCATCGCTCAAGCGTTTCATTCCCAACGAAGTGCGCATTACCGCCTACATCCTGATCATCGCGACGTTCGTGACCATCGTGGACCTGGTGATGGCCGCCGTGGTGCCCGCGATCTACAAGACGATGGCCGCGTTCATCGCACTGATCGTGGTCAACTGCATCATCCTGGGCCGGCAGGAGGCATTTGCCGCCAAGAACACGGTTTGGCGCTCGACGCTCGATGCGGTGGGGATGAGCGGCGGCTTCGCGCTGGTCCTGATCCTGATGAGCGGCATTCGCGAGCTGCTGGGCAGCGGCTCGCTGCTCGGCTACCACGTCATGGGTCCGCACTTCGAGCCCTGGGTGATCATGGTGCTGCCGCCCGGCGGTTTCTTCACGCTTGCCTTCTACCTGCTGATCTTCGGCTGGTGGAAGGACCGGCAGCAGAAACGCGCAGGCAAGGCCGCGCTGCGCGCCTGGCCGCACGAAGTCACCCGCGTCAACCTGGAAGTGCGTGAGGAGGTAACCGTCTGATGGGCGATCTGCTCTGGATCTTCGTCTCGGCTGCGCTGGTCAACAACTTCACGCTCACGCTGTTCCTGGGGCTTTGCGCCTTCGTGGGCGTCACCCAGAAGCTGGATACGGCCATTCGGCTGGGTGCGGCCAACACGTTCGTCATGCTGATTACCTCGGCGGCCGCGTGGCTGCTCAATACCTACGTGCTGCCGCCCGCGCCGTTCCTGCGCATCATCAGCTTCATTGTCGTGATCGCATCGCTGGTGCAGATCGTCGAGATGCTGATCAAGAAGATGTCGCCGGTGCTGTTCCGCGAGCTGGGCATTTACCTGCCGCTGATCACCACCAACTGCGCGATTCTCGGCTTCGCGATTTTCCAGACCAATCGCGGCTACAACTTCGCGCAGGGTGTGGCGTTCGCGTTCGGCGCCGGTGTCGGGCTCACGCTGGCGCTCGTGCTGATGGCTTCCATTCGCGAGCGCATCGAGCTGTCCAGCGTGCCGGCGCTCGCCAAGGGGATGGGCATTGTGTTCCTGGTCGCGGGCAGCCTCTCCCTCGCCTTCATGGGCTTTGCCGGATTGTTCAGCGCATCATGATCACTTCCTTCGTGATCCCGGTGCTCGCCGTCATGGCGCTGGCCGTCGCTTACGGTTTCGTCAGGCCGCGCGTGGGCTGCAGCGGCAACTGCGGCGCCTGCCAGAACGCATGTACTTCAGTCAACACGGATGACCACCATGTCGTATAAGTTTCAGCCGAACCGGCGTGAATTCCTGACCCTGGCGGCCGGCGCGTTCGCGGTCAGCGCGGTACCGTTCGTCGCGCGGCGTCGTGCCCAGCTGTACGCCCGGTCGCTGCCCGCCATGGGCACGACCGCCGACATCGCCGTGCTGCACGGCGACGCGCGCTATGCGCAGGCGGCCATGCTCGCCGCGCTGCGTGAGCTGCAGCGCGTCGAATCCGTCATGACGCGCTTCAGTGCCGGCTCGGACATCGGGCGCGCCAACGCATCCGCGGGCCGCCAGCGTGTGGCCATCAGCCCGGAAACGGCGTTGGTCATCCAGGCCGCCCTGAACTGGGCGCATTCGACCAGCGGCGGGTTCGATCCGGCGCTCGCGCGCGTCGTCGACCTCTGGGATGTGAAGCATCGCAGCACGCCGCCCGCCCACGAGCAGGTGCAGCGGCTGGCGGGCCGGCAGTTGTATCGCAGCATCGACGTCGATGACCGGTCGGTGTTCGTGCGCGAGGCGGACGCGCTCATCGACCTGGGCGGCATCGCCTGCGGCTACGGCGTGGACCGGGCCGTCGCCGTGCTGCGCGAGTGGGGGATCAGCAACGGCTACATCAACGTCGGCGGCGACATCTACGCCCTCGGCCACAACGCCGACGGCGAGCCGTGGCGCGTCGGGGTGCGTTCGCCCGACGATGCCGACACGATGATCGCCACCGTCGAGCTGTCCGACGCCGCGATTGCCACCTCGGGCGATTACGAGCAGGGCTTTACGTACCGCGGCCGCCGCTATCATCACATCATCGATCCGGCCCGTGCCGAGCCGCGCCTGACGCGCACGCACACGATCACCGTCGTCGCGGACAAGGCAGTCGATGCCGATGCCGCCTCGACCGCCGTATTCGGTCTGTCTCCCGCCGCAGCCGAGCGCGTGCTCGCCTTGCGCGCCCCATCGTCCCGCGTCGTAGCCACCCGTTAGGAGATCCTATGATTACGCCAAGGCCGTGGACGATCGTCTATTGCAAAGCCTGCCAGCACAACGTGCGGGTGGCCTACACGCCGGCCCCCACACACGAGGGCCATGCCAATCTGCATGACGCGGAGCTGGTGTGCCTGGATGCGGCCGACCCGCACTGCCAGGGCGTGTGCCCGATCACGAACATGACGCACACGGTCATGGAGCTGCGCCTCGGTGACAGCGGCATGCTCGAGCTCGAACCGAGAAAGATTCCGTAATTTATGAGCGCGCCATTGCTGGCGATGCTGTCAGCCACGCCTGCCGTCGATATGACGCGCAGCTGGGCCGGCATTGCCGCCGTCGTCGTATTCGTCCTGGCTTATCTGCTGGTCATGGGCGAGGAGAAGCTGCACCTGCGCAAATCGAAGCCGGTCATTGTCGCGGCCGGCATCATCTGGATGCTGGTCGGCTTCATGTACGTGCGCATGGGCGACCAGGAGACGGCAGCCGAAGCCCTGCGCGGTAACGTCGCCGAGTACGCCGAGCTCTTCCTGTTCGTGATGGTCGCCATGACCTTCGTCAGTCTGATGGAAGAGCGCAAACTCTTCGATGCCATGCGCTCCTGGCTGATCCGCAAACGGCTGTCGCTGCGCGCCATCTTCTGGATCACCGGCATCATGTCGTTCTTCATCTCCTCGCAGCTGGACAACCTGACCACGGCGCTGGTAATGGGAACCGTGGTGCTGACGGTGGGCCGCGGCTATCCGAAGTTCATTGCCATTTCCTGCATCAGCGTAGTCGTGGCCGCGAACGCGGGTGGCGCGTGGTCGCCGTTCGGCGATATCACGACGCTCATGGTGTGGCAGTCGGGCCAGGTCAGCTTCTTCGAGTTCTACCGGCTGTTCATTCCTTCGCTGGTCAATTGGCTGGTGCCCGCAATGCTCATGCAGTTCGGCATCCCCAAGGCGCATCCGGAGGCCGACGACGAGGTCGTGCGCGTCAAGCGGGGCGGCTACGGCACGCTCGCGCTGTTCGGCTTCACCATCGTGATGGCCGTGAGCGCGTACAACCTGCTCAAGCTGCCGCCCTTCATCGGCATGACTTCCGGACTCGGCCTGTTGATGCTGTACGGCTATTACCTCAAGCGCACCTACCGCCCGGTCCCGATTCCGGTGGAGCCGGCGATCGGTGCGCATCTGCGGCGCGGCGTGCCGGTCGCAGCCGCGGTGGCCTCCGCGGGTGCCGCGGCGGCCGCGCGCACGCCGGCCTTGGTCGCG
>CBJLQC010000044.1:0-9983 GCA_966424955.1 uncultured bacterium
CGCACACGCGCTGGGCCACGCACGGCGCGCCCAACACCACGAACGCGCATCCGCATACCGACTGCGGCGGCCATGTCGCGGTCGTACACAACGGCATCATCGAGAATGCGGGCACGCTCAAGCAGAAGCTGATGGCGCTCGGCCACCAGTTCACGAGCGAAACCGACACGGAAGTCGTCGCCCACCTGATCGAGGAGGCGTTCGAAGGCAATCTCGAGGAAGCGGTACGCGCCGCGCTGCAGCAGGTGGAAGGTGCCTACGGCCTGGCCATCATCAGCAGCAAGGATCCCGACAAGATCGTGGTCGCGCGCAAGGGCAGCCCGCTGCTGCTCGGCATCACCGACAATGGCGAATATTTCGTGGCCAGTGATGTGGCCGCGGTTCTGGCACAGACCCGCCAGGTGATCTACCTCGACGATGGCGAGATGGCC
This sequence comes from uncultured bacterium, assembly GCA_966424955.1. Classification (GTDB taxonomy): domain Bacteria; phylum Gemmatimonadota; class Gemmatimonadetes; order Longimicrobiales; family RSA9; genus CBJLQC01. The sequence continues at coordinate 432 of CBJLQC010000044.1, forward strand.
GTGCTGTCACGCGCGGGCTACCGCACGTTGTCGCTGCATGGCGGCGAGATCACCAAGGAGATCGCGCACGTCTCGTGGGACCTCGACGCCATCGAGAAGAGCGGGCATGAGCACTTCATGCTCAAGGAGATCTTCGAGCAGCCGGAAACGCTGCGCAACACGATGCGTGGCCGCATGCTCGATCTGCAGGGCGACATCCGCCTGGGCGGCGTGACGCTGAGCCCGGACGAGCTGCGCTCGATCGAGAACATCACGATCTGCGCGTGCGGCACGTCCTGGCATTCCGGGCTGATCGGCGAATACATGCTGGAGGAGCTGGCCGAGATTCCGGTCGAGGTGGAATACGCGTCGGAGTTCCGCTACCGCGCCTCGGTCATCGGGCCGGGCACGCTGCTGATCGCCATCAGCCAATCCGGTGAAACCGCCGATACGCTGGCCGCCATGCGCGAGGCGAAGGAGCGCGGCGCGCGCGTCATGGGCCTGGTCAACGTGGTCGGCTCGACCATCGCGCGCGAATCCGACTTCGGCATCTACCTGCACGCGGGTCCGGAAATCGGCGTGGCCTCCACCAAGGCGTTCACCAGCCAGGTGCTGGCCCTCACGCTGTTCACGCTGCACCTGGCGCGGGTGCGCGGCAAGCTCGACCAGGAGCGCGCCAAGGAAATCATGGCAGCCATCAAGCAGCTGCCCGAGCAGGTCGAGCAGGTGCTCGAGCTGAACGATGCGCTCCGCGAGCTGGCGCGCACCTACAAGAGCGCCACCAATTTCCTCTACCTCGGTCGCGGCTTCAACTTCCCGACCGCACTGGAAGGCGCGCTGAAGCTCAAGGAAATCAGCTACATCCACGCGGAAGGGCTGCCCGCCGCCGAGATGAAGCACGGCCCCATCGCGCTGATCGACGAAAACATGCCCGTCGTGATGATCGCGCCGCGCGATTCCGTCTACAGCAAGGTCATCTCCAACGTGCAGGAAGTAAAAGCGCGCGGCGGCCGCATCATCGCGGTGGTAACCGAGGGCACCAACAACGAGATCGCGAATCTCGTGGACCACCTCATCCCGATCCCCGACACGCTCGAAATCCTCACGCCCATCCTGGCGACGGTGCCGCTCCAGCTGCTCGCCTACCATGTTGCCGTCATGCGCGGCTGCAATGTCGATATGCCTCGCAACCTGGCTAAATCGGTGACGGTCGAGTAAGTCGTTTTTTGGGCGAGTTTCGAGGGTGAAGGGGAAGTTTTAGAGTAAGAGTAAGAGTAAGGGTAAGAGTAAGGGCGGTGTTTCCCTCACTCTTACCCTTACTCTTACCCTTACTCTCCCCTTACTCTTAACACTCACCCTCAATCGATTTCATAAACAAATGCGCGTGGTTTTACAACGAGTGAGCCAGTCCGAGGTCCGTATTGATGGCCGGATTGCGGGTAGCATCGGCCGCGGTTTTCTGCTGCTCGTCGGCTTCAGCTCGGAGGATGACGCATCCAGGCTGGAATGGATGGCCGACAAGGTCATCTCGCTCCGCCTGTTTTCCGATTCCGAACAAAAAATGAATCTGGGGCTCGAGGATGTGGGGGGCGGGATTCTGGTCGTCTCGCAGTTCACGCTGTATGGTGACACGCGCAAGGGCCGCCGCCCCAGCTTCATCGATGCAGCGCGGCCGGAGATCGCGATTCCCTTATACGAAAGGTTCATCGAGCTGCTGCGTGAACGATATGCCGGACCGGTCGCGACCGGTGAGTTCGGCGCGATGATGGAGGTTTCGCTCGTGAACGATGGGCCGGTGACATTGCTGCTCGAGCGATAGCCTGACATGCGACTGATCCTGGCTTCCCAGTCACCGCGCCGGGCCGAGCTGATGCGGATGTTGAATCTCGCATTCGACGTCCTGCCCGCCGACATCGACGAACGCTATCTCAAGCACGAGGCGCCGCCCGCGCACGCGCAGCGGCTGGCGCGCGAGAAGGCGCTGGTCATCGCGGAACAGCATCCGGAGGCGGTGGTCGTCGGCAGCGACACGGTGGTCGTCATCGACCGCACCGTGCTCGGCAAGCCGAAGGATGCAGACGAAGCGGTCGCCATGCTCATGCGTCTGCAGGGCCGCATCCATCGCGTGGCCACCGGCATTGCCGTGGCCGAGCGCGACGAATGCCTGGCCGAAACGGAGATCGTGCGCGTGAAATTCCGGGCGTTCGACGAAACCACGGCGCGCGAATACGTCGGCACCGGCGAGCCGATGGACAAGGCCGGCGCGTATGGCATCCAGGGCTTCGGCGCTTCCCTCATCGAGTGGGTGCACGGCGACTATTTCGCGGTCATGGGTTTGCCCGTGCAGCGCATGATCCGAATGTTCGAGCAGCTGGGCTGGCACTACAACTTCAAGGGATTCGAGCACCGATGAGTTTCCCCGAGGCCGTGCGCTGGTCGGCCGATGGGCGGGCCGTCGATGTCATCGACCAGACGCAGCTGCCCGAGCGCGAGGTGAGGGTGCAGCTGTCGGATGTCGACGCCGTCGCCGATGCCATCCGCCGTCTCGCCGTGCGCGGCGCGCCCGCCATCGGCATTGCCGCCGCGATGGGGCTGGCACTGGACGCGGCCGCGCACACCAAACTTGGCCAGGAAGCGTTTCTGCAGCGCCTGGAGCAGAGCGCTGCACTGTTGCGCGGCACTCGCCCTACGGCCGTCAATCTGTTCTGGGCGCTCGAGCGCATGCGCACCTGCGCGCACAGCTGGGCGCAGGAGCACGCGCCGCCGGAAATCGCCTGCAAGCTGTACGGCGAAGCTTCGCGGATCCTGGCGGAAGACCAGGCCATGTGCCGCGCGATCGGCGAGCACGGCCTGAGCCTCATCCCCGACCACGCGCGTGTCCTCACGCACTGCAATGCGGGCGCGCTCGCGACGGGCGGCATGGGCACCGCGCTGGCGCCCGTATACCTCGCCCATGAGGCCGGGCGGGATGTAAAGGTGTTTGCCGATGAGACACGCCCACTGTTGCAGGGCAGCCGCCTGACCGCCTGGGAATTGCGGCGCGCGGGCATCGATGTGACGCTGATCCCGGACGTCGTCGCGGGCTCGCTCATGCAGCAGGGCGAGATCGACCTGGTGATCGTGGGTGCGGACCGGATTGCCGCGAACGGCGACGTCGCCAACAAGATCGGCACATATCCACTAGCCGTGCTGGCGAAGCATCACGGCATCCCTTTCTACGTGGCGGCGCCCAGCAGCACGGTGGACCGCGCCACGCCGACCGGCGCGGACATCATCATCGAGCAGCGCGCTGCCGACGAAGTGCGGCGCGGCTTCGGCGTGCTCACGGCGCCGGCCGATGTGCCGGTGCGCTCGCCTGCGTTCGATGTCACGCCGGCCGAGCTGATCACCGCGATCGTCACGGATCGCGGCGTGCGTCGGCCACCCTTCACGGAGGTCTAGTTGGAGCGCGCGATTCTGGCGATCGACCAGGGCACGACGGGCAGCACCTGCCTCGTCATCAACGAGCACATGCAGGTGGTGGGACGCGCCTACTCGGAGTTTCGGCAGCACTACCCCCAGCCCGGCTGGGTCGAGCACGATGCGGATGAGATCTGGGATGTGACACTGCGGGTCGCGCGGGAAGCGATCGAGTCGGCGCGCGGCGTCGAAGTGGTCGGCATTGGGATCACCAACCAGCGCGAGACGGTGGTTGTGTGGGACCGGCAGACGGGCAATCCCGTCGGCCGCGCCATCGTCTGGCAGGACCGGCGTACTGCGGACATCTGCCGCGGCCTCAAGGCCGGCGGCGCCGAAGCGTGGGTGCGCGAGCGGACCGGGCTGGTGCTCGATCCGTATTTCTCGGGCACCAAGCTCACGTGGTTGCTGCAGCATGATGCCGGGCTGCGCGCGCGCGCCGAGGCGGGTGAGCTGGCGGCGGGAACGATCGACTGCTGGCTCATCTGGAAGCTGACCGGCGGGCGCGTGCATGCCACCGATCCGACCAACGCGTCACGCACGCTGCTCTACAACATCGCATCACTCGAGTGGGACGACGAGCTGTGCAAGCTCTTCGAGGTGCCGCGGCAGCTGCTGCCGGAGGTGATGCCTTCCAGCGGCGTGTTTGGCGAGACGGAGCCGAAGCTGTTCGGCCGCAGCCTGCCGGTGGCCGGCGTGGCGGGCGATCAGCAGGCCGCGCTCTTCGGGCAGGGCTGCGTGGCGCCGGGACAGGCCAAGAACACGTACGGCACGGGCGCGTTCCTGCTGCTGAACACCGGCCAGGAACGCGTGGCCTCGCGCCATGGTTTACTGACGACGGTGGCGTGTGGGCCGCGGGGAGAGCCGGCTTATGCGCTGGAGGGTTCCATCTTCATCGCAGGCGCGGCCATGCAGTGGCTGCGCGATGAGCTGCAGATCATTACGAGTGCGGAGAAGAGCGACGCCCTCGCGCGCAGCGTCGCGGACAATGGGGGCGTGTACTTCGTGCCGGCGTTCGTTGGGTTGGGCGCGCCACACTGGGATCCGGACGCCCGCGGCATGATCGTCGGGCTGACCCGCGGTACCGCGCGCGCGCACGTGGTGCGCGCCGCGCTCGAGGCGATGGCCTACAGCACGCACGACGTGCTGCAAGCCATGACCAACGACGCCGGCGTGCAGGCCGCCGAGCTGACCGTGGATGGCGGCGCCTCCCAAAACGACTGGCTAATGCAGTTCCAGGCCGACGTCCTGGGTGTCCCGGTCGTGCGCCCCCGCATGGTCGAGTGCACGGCCGCCGGCGCGGCCGCGCTGGCCGGGATCGGCGTCGGTGTCTGGAAAGATGCGCTGGAGTACGCCGCGGCGCGCGAGGAGCCGATGCGCTTCGAGCCGGTGATGAGCGCGCCGGCGCGCGCGCGCCTGATCGATGAGTGGCAGCGCGCTGTCGGCGCGGTGATCCATTGGGCGCGCGCATCGCATGTAACGCCGGCTTGAATCCGTTGAAACGCACACTTGCGTTGTTGATAGTTGCGCAGGTCTTCTGCCGCACCGCTGATGGACAGCAGGCAACGCTGGATAGCCTGAAGAACGCACGCAGCTACATTCGCGTCACTACCGGGGAAGACGCTGCGGCGCTCGGCCGCATCAGCCGGCTCGCGGCGGATACGTTGTGGCTGCGTTTCCAGCGGGAGCCGGTGCTGATCGATGAGATCGCAGAGATCGAGGTACGCACCTACCATCCCGATCCACTCGGCAATGGCGGCGCGCTCGGTGCCGGCATCGGCGCGTTCGCCGGCGTCCTGCTGACCAATGTTTGCCCCTGCGAATACCCGGTCGGTGACAAAACCTTGATCTGGGGCGGGCTCTTCACGGGCGCGCTGGTGGGACTGGTGGTGGATCTCGGACGTGAGCGAGCGGACTGGAAGCTGGTATGGAGCAAGTCGCCATGACCGCGGTGCTGCTGCCGTTGCTGCTGCTGGCCGCCGACACGGGCGGCACCCGGGCGGGTCCGCTTGCCCCTCCCGAGATGCTCGTGATTTACAGCGAATCCGCTGTAAATCACGATCCTGCCACCCACTCCATAGCCCCACCCCACGACCGCTGGTTCGGTGAGGACAAATTCAAGCACCTGGCGTTTTCTTACCTGGTGACGGCCGGTACATTTGCCGCCGCTCGCGTGGCCGCGGACCACGATGCCAGCCTCGCGATCGGCGCCGTGGCCGGCGCGGCGGCAGGCATCGGCAAGGAAATCTACGACGCGAAACGGCAGGGGCCCTCGCTCCGCGATCTGCTCTGGGATGCCATCGGTGTGGCCGCCGCCGTGCTGATCGCGCAGGAAACGAGATGATTGCATGGAAATTCTGGTAGGCGTGCTGATCGCTCTGCTGGCCATCGGGATGGTGGCCTATCCGCTGTTCTTCTCGAAGACGGCGGACCGCACGTTCGCCAGTGACGGCGAGATCAGGCAGGAAGTCGACCGCTACCGCGCGGCCATGAAGGCGAAGACGTTATGCGATCACTGTCTCACGCCGAATCCGGAAGGCAGCGTCTACTGCGGCGAATGCGGACGCGCGCTGTGAGGGAAATTGTGGTTGGACAGCGTGATTCGACACCGTGATTGGAAATCGTGATCGGAAATCGTGATTGCGTAACGCGGGCCGCCGATACGATCCCCGCGGCGCGCTGTCAAACCACGATGTCAAATCACGATGTCAAATCACGATTTCCAATCACGATTTCCAATCACGACGTCAAATCCCGAATTTCCCGGCGACCTCATCCCAGTTCACGACGTTCCACCAGGCAGTGATGTAATCCGGCCGGCGATTCTGGTAGTGCAGGTAGTAGGCGTGCTCCCAGACGTCGATGCCGAGGATCGGCTTGGAGCCATCGGTGACCGGGTTGTCCTGGTTGGGCGTCGAGGTCACCGCGAGCTTGCCGCCCGAGTCCACGACCAGCCACCCCCAGCCCGAGCCGAAGCGCGTGGTTGCGGCCTTGGTGAGCGACTCCTTGAACGCGTCGAACGAGCCGAACGCGCTGTCGATTTCGCTGGCCAGCTTGCCGCCGGGCTTTTTCGCGCCGCCCGGGCGCATGATCTCCCAGAAGAGATTATGGTTGATGAAACCGCCGCCGTTGTTGCGCACGGCTGCGCGGATGTCTTCGGGCAGCGCATGCAGATTCTTGAGCAGATCTTCGGCCGAGCGGTTATGCAGGTCCGAATGTTTCTCCAGCGCGGCATTCAGGTTGTTGGTATAGGCCGCGTGGTGTTTATCGTGGTGGATTTCCATGGTACGCGCATCGATATGCGGCTCGAGCGCGTTGAACGCGTATCCCAGCTCGGGGAGCTTGAACGGATATGCCATCTTCCTCACCTCACAGTTGTTGGTCCGCCAACCCGCCGTTCTGGCCGCAATGTACGGGCTGGCCTAAAATGCGTCCATGATCGATCTACGCAGCGACACCGTGACACGTCCGAGCGCAGCCATGCGCAAGGTGATCGCCGAAGCCGAAGTCGGCGATGACGTGCTGGGCGACGATCCGACCGTCGCGCGGCTGGAGCAGATGGCAGCCGAGCTGCTCGGTAAAGAAGCAGCCTTGTTCTTTCCCACCGGCACGATGGCCAACGAAACGGCGCTCTGCATCCAGACGCGACCGGGCACGGAGGTCATCGTGGAGGCGAACGCGCATTTCTTCGATTGGGAAATGGGCGGACCAGCGGCACTGGCCGGTGTGCAACTGCGCCCGCTGCCGACGCCGGATGGCCTGCTCACCGCGGCGCAGGTCGAAGCCGCGATTCGGCCGCCCTACCAGGTGCGCACCAGCGCGATCTGCGTGGAGAACACACACAATGGCGCGGGCGGCAAAGTGATGCCCCTCGCGCAGCTGCGCGCCATCTCCGAGGTCGCGCACCGGCACGCACTACCCCTGCACCTCGATGGTGCCCGTTTGTGGAATGCGTCGGCGGCAACCGGAGTTCCGGAAAAGGAATTCGCCGCGCTGGCCGACACGGTGATGGTGTCGCTGTCGAAGGGGCTGGGCTGTCCCGTGGGATCCGTGCTGGCCGGCACGGGCGAGCGCCTGGTGGCGGCGCGCGTGATGCGGCGGCGGCTGGGCGGCGGCATGCGCCAGTCCGGCATTCTCGCGGCGGCCGGCATTTATGCGCCCGAGCACAATCGCGCGCGCCTGACCGAAGATCACGAGAACGCGCGGCTGCTCGCCGAGCGCGTGCAGCAGATCCGGGGCGTGGGCGTGAAGCAGCCGGATACCAACATCGTCATGATCGATATCGAGCGCGACGACCTGGCCGCGGCCGACGTCGTCCGCAAACTGAAGGAGCAGGACGTGCTGATGGTCGAGTTCACGCGCACGCGCGTGCGCGCGGTCACGCACATGGACGTGAACCGCCAGCAGATCGAGCGTGCCGCGGCAGCCCTCGCGCGGGTGATGTCATGAAGCGCGTGCTGCTCTGCTGCGCGCTGGCCGGCGCGTGCGGCGCCGCGGGCGCGCCCGAACCGCAGATCCGCGTGGACACGGTGACCGTGACGCAAACCGTCGAGGCGCGGCTGTCGGAGGCGCGGCCGGTCGAAGTGTGCCTCTCGACCGGCGCGACCGCGCAGATCTACATCGGCACGGCCGGCGATACGCTGATCGGCGAGCGGCGCGTGCCGCTGCGCGAGCTGCGCCCGGCGCTCACGTTTCCCGGCGTTTATGCCGCGAGTGCCGACTGGTTTCGGCGCGGCGACGTCGTCACCTTCGAGCGGCGTCGCTACCGCCGCGCGGGTGTCGACCGCGAGCGCGCGTGCGACGAGCTGAAGCTGGTCGGTCATTACGAGGGCGTCCCCGTGTTTGCCGAGGTGACCGCGCCGCAGAATCTGCCCGTGATCATCGTGCCCGTGCGGCCGGGCGTGTACCAGGACTATCTGGGAGTCAGATGATGAGAAAGGACGAGCTGCTCGATACCGTGCGTCGCTCCTTTGATGGTGACGCCTGGCACGGTCCGGCGGTCAGTGACGCGCTCAATGGCGTGACCGACGTACAGGCCGCGCGGCGGCCGCCCGGCGGCGCGCACTCGATCTGGGAGATCACGCTGCACATCGCCGCCTGGGCGAACGAGGTCGCCCGCCGCCTGCACGGGCACGAGCCGAAGGAGCCGGAGGAAGGCGACTGGCCGGTGACCGGCGGCAGCTGGCGCGAAGCGAGCCAGCGGGTAAAAGCCGCACGCGACCGCGTGCTCAAGCGCGTGGAGGAGCTGACGGAGGCCGACCTCGACAAGATGGTCGGAGGGACCTTCGATCCTGAACTGGCGACCGGATTCACATACGCGGGGATCATCCACGGCCTGGTGCAGCACAACGCCTATCATGCCGGCCAGATCATGTTGCTGCGAAGGCTGCACGGTCTTTGACACACAAGGACGCGAACAAAAGGCGGGGTGGGCGAAACCGAAAGTGCGGTAGGTTCAAGACCCGATCGGCGTCCTCTCCGTCAAACCTCTGCGTCCCCTTTCCAGGCGGGAAAAGCGGGGCCATCCAAAACCGAAAGTCCGCAGAGAAAAACGACCCGAAAGTCCGCTCTGGCTATTTTACCGCCCTTCGGCCATCTTATGGTTGGCATCGACAGTGCCTACACCTATTTTTGAGGAGCGGCCGATGCCTTCCATCACCATTAAAATTCCAAAACGAACAGGCGAAGAGATGCCCCCAGTAGCAGACCTGACGGCAGACCGGAGTAAAGCGCTGAACGTCGCAATTCAGCAAATCGAGCGCTCCTACGGGAAGGGTTCGATCATGCGCATGGGCTCGGGCACCGAGCGCATGGTCGTGGAATCGATCCCGACCGGGGCGATCAATCTCGACGCCGCCATTGGTGTGGGTGGCATTCCGCGCGGCCGGATCACGGAGATCTACGGCCCGGAATCGAGCGGCAAGACGACGCTGACGCTGCACGTCATCGCCAACGCGCAGAAGCTGGGTGGGGTGGCCGCCTTCATCGACGCGGAGCACGCGCTCGACATCGAGTATGCCCGCAAGCTGGGCGTGGACATCGAGAACCTCCTGGTCAGCCAGCCCGACACGGGCGAGCAGGCGCTGGAGATCGCCGAGCTGCTGATCCGCAGCAACG